>CAJCHR010000333.1 GCA_903970225.1 Actinobacteria bacterium 21-64-8
GCTCGCGCGCCGACAGGGCAACGTGCCGGCCGCCGACGAACAGATCGCCCGATTTGGTGTCGAGCGCGACGTTCCCGCATTCGAGGCGCGAGCCCTGGTAATGGCCCTGCCTGCGCAGGACGGCATGGAGGCGGGAGGCGAGTTCCTCGACCGCGAAGGGTTTGACGATGTAATCGTCCGCCCCGCTATCGAGGCCCAGAACCCGGTCACCGATCGAATCCCGGGCCGTTGCCGCGATGATCGGTATCGGCTGCTTCGATGCGCGCAACTCCCTGATCAGGGTCAGGCCGTCACCATCGGGAAGACCCAGGTCGATGATCACCGCCGCGTAGTGGGACACGGCAAGCAGCTGGCGCGCATCGGCGAGCGTCGTTGCCGGTTCGCCCACGAAGCCATGCTTCGCCAGCGCATCGCGCAGGGCAAGAACGAGCCCTTCGTCATCTTCGATCAGCAGCAGACGCACAAATAAGGGATCGCCGTAAGTCGCCTGTAAGCAAGCACTCGTATGTGACAGCCCGCCCAGCGACACAAGCCCGCGGGTCGCAACCCAAATGATCCGAGCGAGACCAGCTTCTTGACCAATCCCTCGGATCACATCGCTCCGCTGCCTCCGGCAGCGGAGCTTCCGACCGCGCGGCAGAGGCATCTGCTGGTGCTCGTCGCTGCCGCGCTCTGCGCGCTCGCGGTCGTTTACCTGCTCGTGAACTGGCTGCTGACGCCCGTTCCGGTGCAGACCGAGAAGCTTCCGCCCGATACCTTCCGTCCCACCGCCCAGCAACTGGCTGGGCTTACGATCACACCGGTCAGCTTCGGCGAGAACGCGGAAGTGCTCAGCGCCAGCGGTTCGATCGCAGTCGACGGCGATCACAGCACGCCGATCCTTTTGCCCTACTCGGGGCAGGTCGTAAAAGTGATGGTCGAACCGGGCCAACGCGTGACGAAGGGCGAGCCCCTGCTTGCCATCGCTTCGCCGGAGCTCGTCGATGCCCGCAATGCATTGCTGACCGCGGCCGCGCAGGTCACTTCGGGCGAGGAAGCGGTTCGGCTCGCCGCTGCCAATGCGGCCCGGCAGAAGGGGATTTATCAGTCCGCCGGCGGCGCGCTCAAGGATTACCTGCAGTCGCAAGGCGATCTCGTCACCGCTCGGGCCAGCTTGCGCGCCAGCCAGTCCGCGCTCGGCGCAGCTCGCGATCGGCTCGGGCTGTTCGGCAAGTCGGCGACCGAAATCGGCGCACTCGAAGCGCCCGGCCGCAGGCTGAACGTTCAGACGGCCACGATCTTCCGATCACCCGTCGCGGGCACCGTGGCCGACCGCAGCGTCGCGCCGGGACAGTTCCTGAGCGCGGGCGGATCGACGCCGATCATCACCGTTGCCGACCTCTCGCGGGTGTGGCTGGTCGCCCAGCTATCCGAAAGCGACGCCGCCCGCGTCCAGCTCGGCGATATCGTTTCGGTCACCACTCCGGCAGTGCCGGGGCGCGTGTTCAGCGCGCGGATCGACAACATCGGGGCGTCGCTCGATCCCAACACGCACCGGCTGCCGGTTCGCGCCACGATCGACAATCCTGGCCAGCTGCTCAAGCCGCAGATGTTCGCCAGCTTCGCGATCCACCGGCCGCTCTCGGGCAACAGCGGCGTCCTCGCGCCGAGTTCGGCGATCATCCACGAAGGCGACACCGCGCGGGTCTGGGTGCTCGGAAGGGACCGGCTGCTTCATGCGCGGCCAGTAGAGGTGGCCGATAGCGCCGGAGGGTTCAGCCGGATCGTCCGCGGCCTCCAGCTCGGCGATCAGGTGGTGACCAAGGGCGCGCTGTTCGTGAACGAGGCCGGCCTGGACCAATGAACCGGCTGATCGAACTGTCACTGCGCCAGCGGATGCTGGTGCTCGGTCTGCTGATCACGGTCATCATCGGCGGCATAATCGGCTACGCCAACCTCAATATCGAGGCGTACCCGGACCCGGTTCCGCCGATGGTCGAGGTGGTGACCCAGAGCAACGGCATCTCCGCCGAGGAGATGGAGCGGGGCGTCACCTCGCCGATCGAGATCGCGATCGCAGGCCTTCCGCACCTGACCGCAGTCCGCTCGATCTCGCTGTTCAGCCTGTCCGACGTGCGCATCCAGTTCAGCTATGACGTCTCGTTCCGCGAGGCCGAGCAGCTGGTGCTCGGCCGTTTGTCGCAGATCCCGCCACTGCCGAACGGCGCGCAGCCGCTGATCTCCCCGACCAGCCCGATCGGCGAGATCTATCGCTATCGGCTCAGCGCGCCGAGCGGCTATTCGGTGATGGACCTCAAAACGCTGCAGGACTGGGTCCTGGAACGCCGGTTCAAGCGCATCCCCGGCGTGATCGACGTGACCGGCTGGGGCGGCAAGCTGCGCAGCTACGAGGTCCAGCTCGATCGCGACAAGCTGATCGCCCACGGCGTGACCATTCCCCAGGTGCTCGCCGCGATCGGCAAAAGCGACGGCAACGTCGGCGGACAGACCGTCAACTTCGGCGAGCAGGCGGCGATCGTTAGGGGCGTGGGCCTGATCCAGTCGGTCGACGGGATCGAGAACACGTTGGTCGGCACCGCGGGCGGCGCGCCGATCCTGCTGCGCGATGTCGGCAGCGTCCAGATCGGCAACCAGCCGCGCCTCGGCATCGCCGGCGAAGGCGCGGACGACGATGTCGTGATGGGCATCGTGCTGATGCAACGCGGCGCGCAATCGCTGCCGACGATCAAGGCGGTCGAGCAGGAAGTCGACACGATCAACGCCGGCGGCGTGCTGCCGCCCGGAGTCCGGCTCGACCGGATCTACGACCGTTCGCAGCTGATCTCGGTGACGACTCACACCGTGATGGAGAACCTGCTCGCGGGCGTGGTGCTGATCTTCGCGCTGCAGTGGCTGTTCCTGGGCAACTTCCGCAGCGCGGTGATCGTGGCGCTGACGATCCCGTTCGCGCTCTCGGTCGCGATCCTCATCCTCACCCTCTCGGGCGAGAGCGCGAACCTGCTGTCGCTGGGTGCGCTCGATTTCGGGCTGGTGGTCGATGCCGCGGTGATCATGGTCGAGGCGATTTACCGGCGCATGGCTGACCGCAGCCACGCGATCGGCACTGGGCGGGTCCACGCCACCACCGCGAGCCGCTTTTCGGCGATTCTCCATGCCTCGCACGACGTCAGCCGCGGTATCTTCTTCGCCGCCGCGATCATCATCGCCAGCTTCCTGCCGCTGTTCACGCTGACCGGCATCGAAGGTCACATCTTCGGCCCGATGGCCAAGACTTATGCTTATGCAATCGGCGGCGGACTGATCGCGGCGTTCACCGTGTCGCCGGCGCTTTCGGCGCTGCTGTTGCCCGACCGGCTCGAGGAAGTCGAAACCTGGCTCGTGCGGCACCTGCGCCGGTTCTACGAGCGCGCCATATCGTTCGCGCTGCGCAACCCGCTGGTGACGCTCGGCTCGATGAGCCTCATCATGCTGCTCTCGGTGTTGTCGATCGGCGCGCTGGGCGTCGAATTCCTGCCGCACCTCGAGGAGGGCAATCTCTACATCCGCGCGAGCCTGCCGCCTTCGATCTCGCTCGAAGCGGGCCAGCCCCCCGTCAACGAGATCCGGCGCATCATCGCCAGTTACCCAGAGGTCGAACGCGTGACCTCGACTCACGGGCGGCCCGACGACGGCACCGATGCGACCGGGTTCTTCAACGCCGAGTATTATACCCCGCTCAAGCCCGCCGACGTATGGCCCGCCGGGGTCACCAAGGAATCGCTGACCGCCGATCTTCAGAAACGGCTGTCGCAGCGCTTCCCGGGAATCGATCTCGAATTCTCGCAATATATCGAGGACAACGTCGAGGAGGCATCCTCGGGCGTGAAGGGCGCGAACTCGCTGAAGATCTACGGCAGCGATCTCGCCACGCTCCAGCACCTTGCCGATCAGATCAAGGCGCAGATGGCCGGGGTGCGCGGCATCACCGACCTCGGCGTGTCGAACTCGCTCGGACAGCCCACCGTGCGGATCGACGTCGATCGGCTCGCCGCCGCGCGCTACGGCCTGACGCCCGACGACATCAACCAGACCGTCGCCGCCGCGATCGGCGGACAGTCACCCGGCGACCTCTACGAGGAAAGCACCGACCGGCATTTTCCGATCGTCGTCCGGCTCGACCCGAACCAGCGCAACGACATCGAGACGATCCGCCAGATCACGATCGGCGCGCCCGCACCCAGCGGCAATGGCCTGATCCAGGTGCCGCTGTCCGAAGTCGCGAGGATCCGCCTGACCTCCGGCGCATCGTTCATCTACCGCGAGCATCAGGAACGCTACGTCCCGATCAAGTTCAGCGTTCGCGGGCGCGATCTGGGCGGCGCGGTCGACGAGGCGAAAGCGCGGATCGCCGCGCATGTCGTGCTGCCGCCGGGCTACCACCTCGAATGGGCGGGCGAGCTCGGCAATCTGACCAGTGCAATCGCAAGGCTGGAGGTCGTCGTGCCGATCAGCCTGCTGCTGATCCTGGTGCTGCTTTACGCCAACTTCCGCTCGACCCGCAGCACGCTCCTCGCGTTCAGCGTGATCCCGATGGCGCTCGTCGGCGGGATCCTCACGCTGGTGGTGACCGGCACCGCGTTCAGCATTTCAGCCGCGATCGGCTTCGTCGCATTGTTCGGCATCGCGACGATGGACGGCATCCTCGTCGTCAGCACGTTCAATCAGCATATCGACGAAGGGCTGCACCGCGAGGACGCGATCATCGTGACCGTCCGCCATTGCCTGCGCCCGGTGGTGATGACCTGCCTTGCCGCCGCGATCGGCCTGCTCCCGGCGGCGCTCTCGAGCGGGATCGGCAGTCAGGTGCAGAAGCCGCTGGCGCTCGTGGTGGTCGGCGGGATGTCGCTCGCGCCGGTGTTCATCCTGCTGGTGCTGCCGGTGCTGATCGTGCGCTTCTCGCATCATCGCGGCGCGCATGGTCATGCCGAGCGCCGCCATCACGCAGACGGCACCCCGATGGAGCCGGGCTGATGAAATCTCGCCTCCTGCACCTGGCGCCGCTCGTCGCCCTCGCGGCCTGCACCCCATCGCCGCGCACCGACCTCGCGCTGCCGGCGCCCCCGGTGCCGAGCACCGTCGCGATCACGCCGGTTTCGGGCGCTTCGCAGCAGCTTGTCGCTGCCGAAACCGTGCCCTCGTGCTGGTGGACCAGCTTCGGCTCGGACAAGCTCAACGCGCTGGTCGGCGAAGCACTTGCGCACAACAACGACCTTGCGGTCGCGGACGCGACGCTGCGCCAGTCGCGCGAACAGGCGGCTGCGATTGCCGGCGCGCAAGGACCGCAGGCGGATCTCGGCTATCAGGCCCAGCGGATCAGGGTTTCACGATCGCTCTCCAACCCGCTGCCCGATCCGGACATCTATCTCTACTCGCTGCACACCGCGCAAGTTACGGTGACGTACCCCGTCGACGTGTTCGGCGCCGGCCGCAATCACGTGCGCTCTGCCCGGGCGGCGAGCGCGGCTGCGGCGGCGCGGCTGCAAGCCGCTCGGACCATGGTCGCCGCCAATCTCGTGCTCGCCGTGATCCAGCGCGGTTCGCTCACCGCGCAAGTCGCAGCGACCCGGTCGGCGATCGAGAGCGACCGCCAGCTCCTCCAGTTGCTGCGACGCCGCCAGCAGCTCGGCGATGTCGGTGAAGTCGACGTGAGCGCGCAGCAGACCGCGCTGGCGACAGTCGAAGCACAGCTCCCAGCGATTGAGCGCCAGCTGGCCCATCAGGAAGGGCTGATCGCAACCTTGCTCGGACGCGCGCCGGGCGCCGCCCTTCCCGCCATTCCGGGCTTCGGTGAACTGGCGCTACCCCAAACGCTGCCGCTGAGCGTTCCCGCGGACATCGTTCGCCACCGCCCCGACGTGCTCGCCGCCGAGGCGCAAGTGCATGGGGCGGCTGCCGATCTCGGCGCGGCGATCGCGGCACGCCTGCCCTCGATCCAGCTCAGCGGAACCGCCGGCGGCTCCGCCACGCGCCTCGCCGACATGTTCGCCGACGGCAACCCGTTCTACACGCTGATCGGCGGCGTAACCGCCCCGCTGTTCCATTCGCACCAGTTGCTTCACCAGCAGCGCGGCGCCCGCGCCGCACTCGAAGGGGCCGAGGCGCAGTACCGCTCGGCAGCGCTGCAGGCCTTTCTCGATGTCGACGATGCCATCGCCGGCCTCCAGACCGATGCCGCTGCGCTCGACGCCGCCACGCGCGCAAACGACGCGGCGACGCGGACGCTGTTCTTCACGCGCCGGCAGGTCGAGCTCGGTGCCCAGGGCACGCTTGCGTTGCTCAATGCCTCTGCCTCGGCGGCGCAGGCTTCCGTCCAGCTGGTCCAGGCGCGCGCGAGCCGCCTCACCGATTCCGTCGCGTTGTTCCAGGCCTGCGGCACGGCGCCGTAATCAGGAGGATTTTCACATGGGTGGTCCCGTTGGCGTCATGTCCACGAAACTCGTGCTCAAGGCCGGAATGCTGCTGTTCGCGGCCCGGCTCGACGGCCACGCCGTGACCGCGACGATCGACCCGACGGCCGCCGAGACGGTCATCACACCCAGGCTCGCGGCTTACCTGAAACTCACTGCGTCCGAGGCGGACGACAAGGACGTCAGGCACTTTCACGTGATCGGCGTCGATCACGCAGAGCTTCGCCTGCGCCGCGTTCTCGTGCGCAATCTCGACGGTCCGGCGACGATCGTGATCGGACAGGATCTGCTCGCGCAGATGCGCATTCGGCTGGATTTCGACCGAGGGCGCCTGCGGGTCCTCGATCCGACGGAACACGCAAGCACCGGCGAAGGAGAGGCCATCATAGCGCTGAGACGCGAGACGAGCGGATGCCTGGAACTGGAGGCGCCCGATCAATCGGCACGCGTCGCGCTTGCGAACCCGGCGGAAAATACGGCCAATGCGCCACCGGGGGCGCCGATGGATTTTGCAGGTCTCAAGCTATCGGTCTCCGATGGCACGTCGTCGGGCAACTGTGGCTCCGAAACGAGGATCGTGACCTGGGCCTCGTTTCGAACCACGCGGATCCTGATAGATCTTCCGCATGAGAGATTGGTCGTCGACAAAAGCGGGGGATCGTGACGCCGCTTCGCCGCGTTTTGAACCGGACAGTCCGCTTCAGGGCATCCCCCCGAAGCAAGAACGCCGTCCATTTCTAAAGCCGCTTCTCCATCCGCGTGAGCGGCACGCGCACGCCGTCGATCGGCACCGATTCGATCCGCTCGACCGGTTGGTAGCCGCACGCGCTGTACAACGGCTGCCCTGCCATCGTGGCCATCATCTCGACCCGGCCGAAGCCTGCGCCGCGCGCCGCCGCTTCGCACAGGCCCAGGATCATGCGGCCGATCCCGCGACGCGCGAAATCCGGATTGGTGTACATCGCGCGGACCTTGGCGGCATCGGTCGCGGGATCGAGGGGCGCAGGCTCGCGAGCGACCACGCTGTCATCGCCGCCATACAGTGTCGCGCGCCACGACCAGCCGCCGCAGCCGGCAAGCAGGCCGTCTTCCTCGACCATGAAGTAGGTGCCGTCCTTCACCAGCTGGCTGTCGAGGCCCATGACCTTGTGACTGGCCCGGACCTGTTCAGGGGTAAGGAAATCGCTCTGAAGCTCGGCGATCGCGCGGCTCATCAGCGTGTGGAGTACGGGGAGATCGTCGAGCGTGGCGATGCGGTGTGTGAGGGCCATCAGGCGCTCTAACGCGCGGCCAAATGTGCGCCAAGCCGTCAAAAACGAAACGGGCGGGAAAGCCGTGAAGCTTCCCCGCCCGCCGCGCACCTGTCCCCCAGGCGAAAGTTTAATACTTGATCGTGACGCGGCCGTACCAGAAGCCACCGTTCATGCCGAACGGACCGCCGTTGCGCGGATAGATCTGACCATCATTCGTACCGCCGGTGGAGGTGTAGATCGGAATCTTCACGTTGGCCTTGAGCCGATCCGGGTATGTGTCGAACACGTTGGTTCCACCCAGCGTCAGCGTATAGTGATCGTGGAACGTATAGCTCACGTCGAAGTCGCTGGTGAACTTGCTGCCGAACGTTTGACGAGCGACCGCGACACCATTGGTGACCACCGCCGTATAGTCGACCGCGTTAACCCACGAACCATAGTAGTTCTCGCGGAAGTTGAGCGCGAACGGCCCTACGACGTAGTTCGTGTTGAACGTAGCGCGGTGATTTGGCGCCAGATGCTCGATGTCGAGGATCTGTTCGGGGCTGATGATATTCGCATCGGCGCGCGAAACGGTGCTCTTGTTGTAGTTGTAGGCGAGCGTGAAGTTGGCCGTACCCTCGCCGATGTTGGCGCGGTACGACGCGACGACGTCGACGCCTCGGGTGAGCGTGTCGAGACCGTTGGTGAAGAAGCTGACGTTGCCGCCAACACCCACCGACGCTAGCGCAGGCACGGCGGCGATCTGCGCCGCTGTCAAGCCGTTCCCATCACTCGGGAAGGGTTGGGAGATGAAGATACGGTTCTTCACCTTGATGTTGTAGTAGTCGACCGTCACGCTGAGCCGCGAAATCGGTTGCAGGACTACGCCGGCCCCCCAGTTCTTCGATTTCTCCGGCGTCAACGGCTTGGCGCCAAAGAATTGCGAGACCGGATTATCGACGGGATAGGTGCCGGTCTGGACCTGATTACCGCCGATGAAGTTGGTGGTCAGGATGGAGGTATGCGATTGTCCGGGGGTCGGCGCGTGGAAGCCCGTGCCAGCCGTGCCGCGGATCGAGAGCCACGGCGTGACCTTGTAGATCGTGCTGACCTTGCCGACGTTCGCACTACCGATCTGGTTGTAGTGCTCGTGCCGTCCGGCGACGCCCACGCTCCAGCCCTCGAGAATGTCGGTCTCGAGGTCGAAGTAGGCGGCCCAACTCTTCTGATCCCACTTGCCAGCGGCCTGCGGGCTGGTGCCGCCATACCCGCTCGCCGCGGGCGACTGGCCCGAACTGAAGCCGTTGGCGGTGTAGATGCCACTGCCCGGCACCGTTTCCACATAAAGCGCCTGGGGCGAAGCGTACGGCCCCGCGGCATAGGACTGCAGATCGCCCGCCGTCGACGAATAGGTCTCCTTTCGGTACTCGCCGCCGGCGGAAACCGTCAGCGGGCTCGCGAGGCCCAAGTCGATCGGATAGCTGAAGTCCGCGTTGAAGTTCAGTTCCTTCTGGGTGAGCTTTCCGAACTGGAAGCTGGTCTGCGTGCCAGGACCGAACGACGGGCTGATCGAGTCATACATCGACAAACCCAGCGAGTTCTTGCTGTACGATCCCGAGAGATCCCAGGTCAGCCCGCCATCGAGCTTGCCCTTATAACCACCGGTGCCCCAAGCCTGCTTGACCACGCCGACGAAGCGAGGCGTGAAACCCGCAGGGTAGAGGTTAGCCGCGCTGAACGTGGTGCCGTTGGACAAAAAACCGCCGGCGGGGCACGTGACGTTGCCGGTCGGGCAAGGCGTCAGGTAGACCGGGTTGTACGAGCCGTTGCGGTTGTTCGGTTGCAACGCAATCACACCGCCGCCGATGTCGGCCGGCAAATTGGCCGAGATCGGCGGGCGGTAGTTGAAGCTCTCGTTGGTCTTCGAATAGGCATAGTTGCCGACAAAATAGACCTGGCTGTTCTCTGTGACATCGAGGCCGGCATTCAGGATGAACTTGTAGCCGTGAGTCGGCGAAGAACCCCAGATCTGCGCCGGACCCGGATAATTCGGAACCTGACTGGCAAGGCCGGGATTGAGCTTTTCGAAATTGAGGGCCGATGCGCGCGTCACGCCGCGGCTGGTGCCCTGATCGTTGTCGTATTCGCCGGACAGGGTGATGTACCCGCGCTCACCAACCTTGAAGCCGGCGTAAGCCGAAACCTGGCGCTGGTCGCCGTCCTTCTGGTCGTATTCGCCGAAGCGGCTCTGGAGCTCGAAGCCGGCGTCAGTGCGGACGCCGAAGTTGAGCACTCCGGCGATGGCGTCCGAACCGTACTGCGCGGTCGCACCGTCGCGAAGGATTTGCAGGTTGCCGATCGCGATCGCGGGAATGCCGCCGAGATCGGAGGACTGCGCGCCGTAGGACAGGCCGGTGTCTCCGCCCGAGTACACCTGAACCAGCGCCGAGCGGTTGTACCGCTTGCCGTTGATCATCACGAGCACTTCGTCACCCGGAAGGCCGCGCAGCGAGGGCGAGCGGACGAACGATGATGCATCGGAGATCGAGTTCTGCGGGACGAAGAATGAGGGGACGATGTTCTTGATGACATCGAGCAGGTTCGCGGCCGGCTGCGTCTTCAGATCGGCCGCGCTGATCACGTCGACCGGCGAAGCCGATGATGTAACCGAGCGATCGGTCCGGCGCGTACCTATGACGACGATCGGCTGGTCCGGAGTTTGGTCAGCCACTGCGTCCGCCGCAGGAGGCGGAGCGCTCGCCTGAGCAAAGGCTGGCTGCATCGTGGCAACTGCCGCCAGTGCTGCGGTACCCG
>CAJCHR010000334.1 GCA_903970225.1 Actinobacteria bacterium 21-64-8
GCGCGCGCATCTTGGTCCAGCCCGAATGGTTCGACGATCCGATGTAGCGCACCTTGCCCGAGCGTACGAGATCGTCGAGCGCGCGCAGCGTCTCGTCGATCGGCACCAGCAGGTCCTGGTTATGGATCTGATAAAGATCGATATAATCGGTCTGGAGCCGGCGCAGGCTGGCCTCGGCGGCCTCTACGATGTGCTGCCGGCTGGAGCCCAGATCGTTGACGCCACGGCCGGTCCTCCCGAAGCACTTCGTGGCGAGCAGCACCTGCTGGCGCTTCGCTTTCACCGCGGCGCCGAGCAATTCTTCGGACTGGCCCTCGGTGTACATGTCGGCGGTGTCGAACAGGTTCACGCCCGCATCGATGCACGCATCGACCTGCCGCTGCGCATCCTCGCCGCGCGTGTCGCCGACGCTGCCGAACATGCCGTGGCCGTCGCCGAAGGTCATCGCGCCGAAGCTGAAGGTCGAGACTTGAAGGCCGCTTCGGCCGAGCAGACGATATTCCATGGTACTCGATCCTCTCGCTGCGGGCCGTCGCTTGCGCGCCCGCTATGCTTTCTCGCGCACCGGTGCCCAGCCGAAATCGCCGGGGGTATACGGCTTTGCGGCCCCGGCCTCGACCAGCGCGGCGCGCTCGCCCTCGGAGTAACCGAGCGCTGTCAGCAACTCCAGCGTGTGTTCGCCGATTTCCGGCGGGGGCAAGCCGGGCTCGACTTGAGTCTGGCCGGGGAATTCGGGAACTTCGAACGAAAGCCCGCGAAATTCCAGTTCGCGCAGCTTGCCCGGCTGGTGCGCCTGCGGGGCGTCGAGCACGCGTTCGAGCGGGAGCACTTCGTTGAAGCCGACGCCGGCCGCCTTCAGCCGCGCCTGCGCCTGATCGAACGTGTACCGACCCACACCCGTACGCACCGCAGCCTCGACCCGGTCGCGCTGCTTCTTGCGGTCGCGCAGTCTGATCAGCGCCTCGTCGTCCGCCTCGGGCATGTCCAGGGCGCGCGTCAGCTTGGCCCAGTGCGCGTCGGTGAGGACGAGCAGGTAGATCCAGCGTTCGTCGCTGGTCTGGTACGCGCCGTAGCCGGGCATCGCGAACTCGCCGCCGGCCTCTTTCTCCGGGCGCCCGAGCAACTGCGTCTTGAGCTGAACACCCGCCAGATCGCGCGCGGCGAGGTGGAGACCGGTTTCGTAAAGTCCGATCTCGATGCGCCGCTCGGCTTCGCTCGCGCCCCCCGGATTGTTCTGCGCGTTCATCAGCGCGGCCATGATCCGGATCACCGCGAATGTGCCGGCGAACTGGTCGTGATAGGAGGGACCGAGGCGGCTCGGGCGGCCGTTGATGCGGTGATCGTCCATCACGCCGGTGGCAGCCTCGGCCACCGGGTTGGTCGCGAGATCGTCCGACTGCGGGCCTTGCGCGTAACCCTTGATGTGGCAGTGAACGATTGCCGGGTTCACCGCGAGACAGGCGTCGGCCTCGACTCCGAGCTTGCGCGCGGCGGCCGGCGCGAGGTTGTGGATGACCACGTCCGCGCTCGCGACCAGACGGCGGAACACGTCCTTGCCGCCATCGGTCGTCAGGTCGAGGCACAGGCCCTTCTTCGAGTGGCTATAGGCGATCAGCGTTCCAGAGGGCCCGCCACGCACCAGCGCGCGCGTGGTATCGCCGGTGGGCGGCTCGATCTTGATCACTTCGGCGCCGAGGTTGGCAAGAATGTGAGTCGCGAACGGCGCGGCAACCATCGTCCCAAGCTCGATCACGCGCTTTCCGGCGAGCGGTCTGCCGGGCTGCGGCTGCGGGTCTGGGGAAGCATTCATCATCCGGACGTCGCAGATAATGCATTATCCATCAAGTCTGGCATTCGCCTGGCGCTGGCGCTACTTCGTCGAACCCAGCGAATGGAGCGTGGGAATGAGCGAAGATTACAGCGCGTGGGTCGGCCGGACCGAGGAGAGCACCGACGTGCTCGAACCCGCGCGCAGCAATGCGCTGCTCGTCGCGCTCGGCGGTGAAGGTGCCGGCGTGACGGGCGATCCGCTTCCCTGGTTGCACCACTGGCTCTATTTCTGGGATGTGCGTTCGCCCGAAGGTCTCGGCGTCGACGGCCACCCCGCGCGCGGTGGCTTTCTCCCCAACGTGGCGCTGCCGCGGCGGATGTGGGCGGGCGGAAGACTCGCGTTCCATGCTCCGCTGGTGCTGGGCGAGACGGTCACCAAAGTCTCGAAGATCGTGAAGGTCGAAGCAAAGAGCGGCAAGACCGGCGATCTCGTGTTCGTCACCGTCGAGCACAGCCTGACCGGCCACAGCGGCGCGCTTGCGATCGTCGAGGAACAGGACCTCGTCTATCGCGGTGCGGCGGCGCCGGGATCGGTGCTGCTTCCCGATGCGGCTGCGGCGGCCCCCGAAGCTGCATGGCACTACGAGCTCCAGCCCGACACGGTCCTGCTGTTCCGCTATTCGGCGCTGACCATGAACGGCCATCGGATTCACTACGATCTGCCTTATGCGGTGGATGAAGAGGCGTATCCCGCGCTCGTCGTCCACGGCCCGTTGCAGGCGACGATCCTCGCCGCGCAGGCCGCGAAGAACCTGGGCAAGCCGCTGAAGACCTTCGATTTCCGCGGTCGCTCACCGGCGTTCGCGGGGATCGCGCTTCACGTGACCGGCGAACCGGCGGAAGGCGGCGCGACGCTCGCCACCGTACAGGGCGGCAGCGAACGGACGACGGCCAGCGCCACCGTCTGAGCACGTTAGATCAATCCGGCCAGCGGGCTCGACGGATCGGCATACTTGCGCGTCGCCATGCGGCCTGAGCGATAGGCCTCGCGGCCGGCCTCGACCGCGAGCTTCATCGCGCGGGCCATGCGGATCGGGTCCTTGGCCTCGGCGATCGCGGTGTTCATCAGCACGCCGTCGCAGCCCAGCTCCATCGCCACCGCCGCGTCCGACGCAGTGCCGACGCCCGCATCGACCAGCACCGGCACGCTCGCGCCCTCGACGATCAGGCGGATCGTCACCCGGTTCTGGATGCCGAGGCCCGAGCCGATCGGCGCGCCCAGCGGCATGATCGCGACCGCTCCGGCGTCTTCGAGCTGCTTCGCCCCGATCGGATCGTCGACGCAGTAGACCATCGGCAGGAAGCCTTCGTTCGCGAGCACTTCGGTGGCCTTCAGCGTTTCGCGCATGTCGGGGTACAGCGTGCGCGCCTCGCCCAGCACCTCGAGCTTGACCAGATCCCAGCCGCCCGCTTCGCGCGCCAGTCGCAGCGTGCGCACCGCCTCTTCGCCGGTGAAGCAGCCCGCGGTGTTGGGCAGATAGGTGATGCGCCTGGGATCGATGAAGTCGGTCAGCATCGGCGCGTTGCGGTCCGAGATATTGACCCGCCGCACCGCGACCGTGACGATCTCTGCGCCCGAAGCCTCCAGAGCGGCGGCGTTCTGCGCGAAGTCCTTGTACTTGCCGGTTCCCACGATCAGCCGCGAGCGGAACGTGCGGCCCGCGACGGTCCAGCTGTCCTCGGCGGGCTGGATCACGTCGCCGCCGCCGACGAAGTGGACGATCTCGAGCACGTCGCCATCGGCCAGCGCGACTTGTCCGAGCGTGGAACGCGGCACGATCACGCCGTTGCGCTCGACCGCGACTTTGGCGGGGTTGAGCTCCAGGTCGGCGGCGAGATCGGCGATCGTCGCGCCCGCGTGAATGCGGCGCGGCTCGCCGTTGACGGTGAGCGAGAGGAATTGGGCGGCGGCTTGAGAAGCTGTCATAAGCCGCAGATAGCGCTCAGCAGGAGGCGTGCAAGCCTTGCCCACGGATGTTGCGGACGTGCGCGGTTGCAACCAGCGCGACGCCCGAGATCGTCAGCGCCGCCTCGGCGAGTCCGTGCGGGGCGAACAGGCCCAGCGTCATCAGGCCGAGCCCGCAGCCGCCGATGACCAGCGGCCCCGCACGGCCGTGGCGCAGCGCGTTGAGCCCCAGCGTCACCCCGCCGATCAGCACCGCAAGTCCGAGGCCGATGCGGTGAATCTCGGGATTGGCAAGCGCGCCGCCGCCGATACCGAGGATCGAGACGAGGAAGATGCCTGCAAAGCAATGCACCGCACACAGTCCGGAGAGCAGCACCCCGAACCGATCGAGGCGCGGGGCGATCTTGCTGCGAATCGAGGTGAAGGCGCCGGGCATGGGGTGCTAGATATGTAATGTTGTAACATCGTGCAAGGCGCGAGCTCCCAAAAGGACGTCTTGCGCTTTGGCCCTTGCGGACGCACGGCGCGGTCATGCCCCGAAGCCCATCTGTATCGCCCCGACCCCTCGCACTGGCGCGCTGGCTGCTCATCGTCGCTTTGCTTGTGGTCGCGATCGTCGTCGTCGGCGGGATCACCCGGCTGACCGAATCGGGTCTGTCGATCACGGAATGGAAGCCGGTTACCGGCGCGCTGCCGCCGCTGGACGGCACGCAGTGGCAGACCGAGTTTGCGGCGTACCAACGCATTCCCCAGTACACCCAGGTCAATGGCCCGGCGGGCATGACGCTGGGCACTTACAAGGTCATCTATTTCTGGGAATGGACTCACCGGCTGCTCGGCCGCGTGATTGGTCTGGCGATCGCGCTGCCGCTCGCGTGGTTCTGGCTGCGCGGGCAGATCCCGGCGGGCTACAAGCCGCGGCTGTTCGCGCTGCTGGCGCTCGTGGGCCTGCAGGGCACGATCGGCTGGTGGATGGTCTCGTCGGGGCTTCACGCCAATTCGGGCGATCGGGTCAGCCACTTGCGGCTCGCGCTGCACCTGCTCACCGCGCTGTTCACCCTCGGGGGCCTGGTCTGGACCGCGCTCGATTTGCGCGCGCTCCATCGCGGCGAGGCGCGCGCACGGCTGGCCGGGCTGGGTGTTGCGGCGCTGGTGATCCTCGCGGTGCAGCTGTTCTTCGGTGCGGAAGTCGCGGGGATGCGCGCGGGCGTCGTCGCCGGATCGGGCTGGTTCAGCTGGGATGCGTGGCCGCTGATGCAGGGACACATCTTCCCGCAAGGCGTCGAGTGGGCTGGCGGCCTCGCCGGGGCGCTGTTGTCCGATCCGTATCTCGTTCACTTCGTTCATCGCTGGTGGGCATGGGTGGTCGTCGGCACGCTAATCGTATTGGCGCGAAAGGTCCGTCCGATATGCCGTCCCGCGTCGGCCGCGATCCACGCCGCGTTCGGGACGCAAGTGTTGCTGGGTATCGCGACGGTCTGGTCGGGCGATGCGCTTTGGCTGGCGGCAGCGCACCAGCTGGTGGGGGCTTTGCTGGTTGCGGCGACGACCTGGGGTGTTCACGCGCTGGGACGGCGGCGGTAGGGAACAGGCCCTACCCCGACCCCTCCCGCAGGCGGGAGGGGAGAGATGGATCAAGGCGCGATCTGGTCACTCGCCCGCGCGCGGGAGGGATTAGGGTTGGGCACTTGCGCAGACCCGCCCACCTGCTGCAGGTAAAACAACCGCTTCATCTCGCGCCGCCCTTGCGAGACCGTATCCAGGATCAGCCCGGTAAAGAACGACAGCGCGGCAACCACCATCAGGTCTGACGACAGACCCGCGGTCGGGAACCGGCGCACGAGGCCGGTGCGCAAATATTCCTGCACCACCGGGATCGCCAGCCCGATCGCGACCGCCGCGCAGAGCGCCGCGATCGCGGTGAAGAATGCCAGCGGCCGCTCGTCCTTGATCAGCTTGGTGATCATGCGCAGGATCCGGGCGCCGTCGCGAAAGGTGCTGAGTTTGCTCTCCGAGCCAGCTGGGCGATCGAGATAGATCGTGTCGATCTCCGCCACGGGCATGTTGAGCTCGAGCGCGTGGACGGTGAGCTCGGTCTCGATCTGGAAACCTTCGGACAAGGCCGGGAAGCTCTTCACGAAGCGGCGCGAGAACACGCGGTAGCCCGAGAGCATGTCGGTGGTCGCGCGGCCGAAGAACGCGGTGACGAGGCCGGTCAGCACGGTGTTGCCGAGGCGGTGGCCCGGGCGATAGGCGGCGGCGATCCGGGTCACCCGACGGCCGGTGACCATATCGAGACCGTCATCGACCAGCGCCTCGACCAGGCGCGGCGCGGCGGCAGCTTCGTAAGTGTTGTCGCCATCGACCAGCACGTAGATTGCGGCCTCGATGTCGTTGAACATCCGGCGCACGACATTGCCCTTGCCCTGCAGCCGTTCGGTCCGGACGATCGCGCCCGCCGCCCGCGCGGCCTCGATCGTGCGGTCGGACGAATTGTTGTCGTAAACATAGATCCGCGCGTCAGGGAGCGCGGCGCGAAAGTCCGTCACCACCGCGGCGATCGACGCTTCTTCGTTGTGGCAGGGGATCAGAACCGCGATATCCATGGCGCGCCTTACCGCCTGTCACCGCGGGTTGAAAGCACCGCAAGATCATAGCGGTATCATTATACCGCCCCGCAAAGGCGCGGTTTTGCTTGACTTGGCGGGCTCTGTTGGCGAATGGGCGCCTTCCCGCGCTCCGGCGCGTCGAAATTCGCTCGAATCACATATAGGGAATCTGGGGCCATGAAGGCGCTCACCAAGATTACCCGGTCGATCAAACCGGCCGAGGTAGAGAAGAAGTGGCATCTGATCGATGCCGAGGGTCTGGTCGTCGGCCGCCTTGCGGTCGTGATCGCGGACATCCTGCGCGGCAAGCACAAGCCGAGCTACACCCCTCACGTCGATTGCGGCGATCACGTCGTCGTGGTCAACGCCGACAAGGTGCGGTTCACCGGCAACAAGCTCAAGCAGAAGATCTACTACAAGCACACCGGCTATGCCGGCGGCCTCAAGGAAGTCACTGCGGGCAAAGTGCTCGACGGCCGCTTTCCCGAGCGTGTGATCGAGAAGGCTGTCGAGCGCATGATCCCGCGCGGACCGCTCGGCCGTGACCAGATGCGCGCGCTGCATCTCTATAACGGCACCGACCATCCGCACGCCGGCAACCAGCCCGAAACGCTTGATGTCGCGTCGCTCAATCGCAAGAACAAGGTGGGTGCATAATGGCTGACACCGATACCGTTTCCAGCCTGGCCGATCTGAAGGATCTGGCTGCCTCGGCACCCGAAACCGTTTCGGATGACATCGAAACCCCGTTCGTTCCTGCCGCACCGCCCGCGCCGCTGCGCGACCGCGAAGTCGATGCCCAGGGCCGTTCCTATGCCACCGGTCGCCGCAAGGACGCCGTGGCCCGCGTGTGGATCAAGCCCGGCTCGGGCAAGATCACCGTCAACGGCCGCGACCAGGACGTGTACTTCGCCCGTCCGACGCTGCGCCTGGTGATCAACCAGCCGTTCCAGGTGGCCGGTCGCGACGGCGCCTATGACGTGATCTGCACCGTCAAGGGCGGCGGGCTTTCGGGCCAGGCCGGCGCGGTCAAGCACGGCATCGCGCAGGCGCTGTCGAAGTTCGAACCCCAGCTGCGCACCGCGGTCAAGGCCGCCGGTTTCCTGACCCGCGATCCGCGCGTCGTGGAACGCAAGAAGTACGGCCGTGCCAAAGCGCGCAAGAGCTTCCAGTTCTCGAAGCGCTGATTTTCTTCAGCTTTTCGAACTGCTGCGCTATCGGAAA
>CAJCHR010000335.1 GCA_903970225.1 Actinobacteria bacterium 21-64-8
CGTCGAGGCGGTGATCCGCGCCGTCTCGCGACTGTACGAGAGCACGCGCATCGACATGGACGGCAGCCGCGATGCTGCGGTCGCTGTCGAGCGGCAGGACCTCGACGAACTGCTCGGCAACCTGATCGAGAACGCGGCTAAGTACGGCGGCGGCAGCGTGTTCGTCACGATCGACACCGAACCGGCTGCAAGGTTATGCGAGATCTGGGTCGAGGATGACGGTTTCGGCATACCCGAGGAGGAGCGCGTGCGCATCTTCGATCGCGGCGCGCGGCTCGATACATCCAAACCCGGCACGGGTCTTGGCCTTGCGATCGTGCGCGACGTGGCGGAGATCTACGGCGGCGAGGTCGAGCTTGGAGAGAGCGAAGATCTAGGCGGGCTGCTGGTCAAGCTCAGGTTGCCACGCGCCGGGTGACGGGCAGGTCTGAGCCGGGGCTGCGCGAGGAGCCGTGCGTGGCGCCGTCAGTGCCAGCGGCGCTCGCCGAAGCAGTCGAGGGCTACGATTGGTCGCGCGATCGGGTGGGCATGTCGGGAGCGGCAGTTTACCGGCTGCGTGGCAGGCGCGGCGCGCCCGATCTGTATCTGAAGCTCGGTTGCGGCGGCGTTGCCGATGACGTCGCCGAGGAAGCGGAAAAGTTGCGCTGGTTGCAAAGCCGCCTGCCGGTTCCCCGCTTGCGCGCTTTCGTTGCCGAGACTGCCCGGACATGGCTGCTGACCGAAGCGTTACCTGGACGCACCGCCTGGCAGGTGATGACCGGGAATGTGGTGGCGCGCGAGGCTGTCATTCGCGCGTTGGCAGGTTTCCTCTGCCAGCTTCACGCAATCCCGGCTGGAGGATGCCCGTTCGATGCCAGCGCGCGGGTTCGGCTAGCTGAGGCGAAATGGCGGCTGGACGCCGGGCTGGTCGATGAAGCGGACTTCGACGACGCGCGGCAAGGCTGGAGCGCGCATCGGGTGTGGGATGCGATGATGGCGCTCGATCGATCGGATAGCGATTTCGTGGTCACGCACGGCGACTTCTCGCTCGACAACGTTCTGTTCGACGGTGGCGAGGTCACCGGTTGCATCGACCTAGATCGGCTGGGCGTCGCTGATCGCTATCAGGACATCGCGGTTATGTGGAACAATCTGAGCGAGTTCGGTCCCGAGCTGCAGCGAAGCTTCCTGACCGCTTACGGCATCGACCAGCCGGATGAAGGCAAGCTCGCGTTCTACCTGATGCTCGACGAGATGTTCTGATCCGCTATCCCACCGGCCGGCGCGCGCGGATCGCTTGTGCGAGCGTGCCTTCGTCGAGGTAATCGAGTTCGCCGCCAACCGGGAGTCCATGCGCCAGCTGGGTAATGCGGATCGGATAGCCTTCGAGGCGCTCGGCGAGGTAATGCGCGGTGGTCTGGCCTTCGAGCGTGGCGTTCATCGCCAGCACGACCTCGTCAATCCCGCCTTTGGCGACGCGTTCGATCAGCAGGTCGATCGTCAGGTCCTCGGGACGTACGCCGTCGAGCGCGGACAGGCGCCCGCCGAGGACGTGGTAGCGTCCCGGGAACAGCCGCGCGCGGTCTAGAGCCCACAGATCGGGAACGTCCTCCACCACGCACAGCGAGCGCGCATCGCGGCGCGGATCGGCGCAGACGCCGCAAGGATCGCTGGTATCGACGTTGCCGCAAGTCGCGCATTCGACCAGCCGCTCTTGCACGGCCGCCAGTGCCGCGACAAGCTGATCCAGCGCGGTCTCGCGGCGCTTGAGCAGCCAGAGCACCGCGCGCCGCGCCGAGCGCGGCCCAAGCCCCGGCAACCGCGCCAGCGCGCCGGTCAGCGCCTCGATCTCTTGCGATGCCATAGCTGTCCAGATAGGGCGCCCCACCTGAAACGCAAAACATACAAGACAGAAAGCTCCTGGCCCTGGTTATGCGCGTCATCTTCATGGGAACGCCGGACTTCGCAGTGCCTGCGCTGATCGCGCTGGCTGAGGCGGGTCACGAGATCGTCGCTGTCTATACCCAGCCGCCGCGTCCCGGAGGACGGCGCGGGCGCGAGCTGACTCCCTCGCCGGTGCAACGCGAGGCAGAAGCGCGCGGGATCGCCGTGCGGCATCCGGTTTCGCTCAAGGGGGCGGAGGCGCAGGCGGAGCTCGCCGCGTTGGGGGCCGATATCGGCGTGGTGGCAGCCTACGGCCTGATCCTGCCGCAGGCGGTACTCGATGCGCCGCGGCTGGGATGCCTCAACCTTCACGCCTCGCTGCTCCCGCGCTGGCGCGGCGCCGCGCCGGTGCAGCGCGCGATCCTGGCGGGCGATGCCGAAACGGGGGTTACAATCATGCGGATGGAAGCCGGGCTCGATACCGGGCCGATGCTGGCTGAGGGACGCACCGAGATCGCTGGAAAGACCGCTGGTGAGTTGACTGCTGAGCTGGCGCAAATCGGCGCGAAGCAGATCGTTCGGGTTCTGGCGAATCTTGGGGCATTCCCCGAGATCGCGCAGCCGGGTGAGGGCGTCACGTATGCAAAGAAGGTCGACAAGGCCGAGGCGCGGCTAAATTTTACGCTGAGCGCCGAGCAAGTCGAACGGCAAGTCCGCGCCTTCGCGCCGGCGCCGGGGGCGTTCTTTGAGATCGAGAGCGAGCGGTAAGGTACTCGCAGCCGAAAGCGGGATGGGCGATGGTGCGCCGGGGATCGTGCTCGATGATACGCTGATGATTGGTTGCGGGGCAGGGGCGCTTCGGCCGACGTTGATTCAGCGCGCGGGCCGGCCAGCGATGGATGCTGGCGCGCTACTCCGGGGATTTCCCATTCCCGCTGGGACCAAGCTGGGCTGATGGCGGTGCGCGGCCTTCGACAAGCTCAGGTGGAGCGGCTTTCGGTACAAATTCCGCTCATGTTGAGCTTGTCGAAGCATGCGCGCGAACGCCCCCCAACCGGATGACCCGCTTCGCTCTCACCCTCGAATTCGATGGCGGTCCGTTCGTGGGCCTGCAACGGCAAGCCCTCGGAGATTCGATCCAGCAGTCGGTCGAGGAGGCGGTATTTGCCATCACTGGTGAGACGGTCTCGATGCACGCCGCCGGGCGCACCGACGCCGGGGTTCACGCGCTGGCGATGCGCGCGCATCTCGACATCGCCAAGCCCATCACGCCATTCCGGCTGATGGAGGCGCTCAACGCCGTGCTGCGGCCCGCACCGATTGCGGTGCTCGCGTGCGAAACCAAGCCGCACGACTGGCATGCGCGCTTCACCTGCACCGGCCGGCGCTATCTGTACCGCATCGCCAACCGCCGTGCGCCGCTGACGATCGATCGCGGCAAAGCGTGGCTGGTCTCGCGCCCGCTCGATGTCTATGCGATGCGGGTGGGCGCGCAGGCGCTGATCGGGCTGCACGACTTCACTACGTTCCGCTCGGTGCATTGCCAGTCGAAGAGCCCGGTCAAGGCACTGGAGCGGCTCGATGTGCGCCGTGAGGGCGACACGGTGCTGATCGAGGCGGCGGCGCGCAGTTTCCTGCACCATCAGGTGCGATCGATGGTCGGTTGCCTGGTGCTGGTCGGTCTGGGCCGCTGGGCGCCCGAGCGTATCGCCGAGGCACTCGCCGCGCGCGATCGCACGGCCCTGGGCCTCAACGCGCCGCCTGACGGGCTGTACTTCGTGTCGGCAAGCTATCCGGACGAAGCTTAAGCCTTGCCGACGACACTCTCGGGCAAGTCGGTGCCGAAGACGCGCTGGTAGTATTCGGCGACCAGCATCCGCTCGGTCTCGTCGCACTTATTGAGGAACGACAAGCGGAACGCGAAGCCCGCGTCCTTGAAGATCGCGGTGTTCTGCGCCCAGGTGATCACGGTGCGCGGGCTCATCACGGTCGAGATGTCGCCATTGACGAAGCCCTGGCGGGTAAGGTCGGCAACCTTGACCATGTCGGAGACCAGCTTGTCCGGGGTGCCGGGCACCTTCTTGCCGACGATCTCACGCTCGACCGTTTGCGGCAGGTAATTGAGGCCCACGACGATGTTCCAGCGGTCCATCTGGCCCTGGTTGATCGTCTGCGTGCCATGATAGAGCCCTGACGTATCGCCAAGACCGACCGTGTTGGCGGTGGCGAACAGGCGGAAGAACGGGTTCGGACGGATCACACGGTTCTGGTCGAGCAGCGTCAGCTTGCCCTCCGTCTCCAGCACGCGCTGGATCACGAACATCACGTCGGGCCGGCCCGCGTCGTACTCGTCGAATACGAGGGCGGTCGGGGTCTGGAGCGCCCACGGAAGCAGGCCCTCGCGGAATTCTGTGACCTGCAGCCCATCGCGCAGCACGATCGCGTCGCGGCCGATCAGGTCGATCCGGCTGATGTGCGCATCGAGGTTGATGCGGATGCACGGCCATTTGAGGCGCGCGGCGACCTGCTCGATGTGCGTCGACTTGCCCGTGCCGTGATAGCCCTGGACCATCACGCGGCGGTTGAAGGCGAAGCCGGCGAGGATCGCTAGCGTGGTGTCAGGATCGAACACATAGCTGCCGTCGAGATCGGGCACGCGCTCATCGGCCTGGCTGAAGGCCGGGACCTTCATGTCGATGTCGATGCCGAAGGCCTCGCGCACGCTGATTTCGATGTCTGGGCCGGGAAGCACGGTGGTGTCGCGGCTGTCGCTTTGGAAGTTGGGAATATCGGTCATTTCCGGCCCGGCCTATACGCGCGGACGCCGTGCTGCAACATGCTTTGCGCGGGGCCCGCTGGACAAAAAAAGCCGCGCCCGCTTTCACGAGCGCGGCCGCCCCTTATTGTGGGATAGCTGCATTATGTACGAACGAACTTACGAAGAGCCGGCTGGGTCGGTACCGCTCATCGCTCGAAAACGTTCGCCTATTACGCTGGCTCCCTTCGACGTAAACTGGCGCGGATGGTGGCTTTGCGCATCGCCTGGCCGATCAGGCCCAAGCCCAGGATCATCATGCTCCAGGTCGCCGGTTCGGGCACCGATGCAGCCGAATGACCGAGGATGATGTCACCGGAAATCGCCTTGCCGTTCAGGAAGAAGTCGCTGAGGACCACGTGAACGGCGTTGGTAACGATCGAGGCACCGCTGGCATCGCTCGTCGTGAGTTGCTCATTGAGGATGATCTTCACGATCCCGGTGTTGAGCAGCACGGTATTGGCAGCCGGGTTGGCGTAAAGCGAACCATCGATGTTGAGACTGCCCAATATTCCGCCGGTTATCGACAACCCGGTAAGCGTGGAGCTTCCGGTGGCGAAATATCCGCCGCCCGACTTCTGACCCGCCACCGAAGTCGAGACGATCTCATCAGCGCTGATCCCGAGCGCTGCCAGCGGGATCGCGTGAAGAAGCGTTGAAGTGATGTTCAGCTTGGGGTTGAGGATATCGACCGTGCCCGTTTCGGAGATCGGGATGCCGTGAAAAACCGTCGTCGTGGACGCGAACGAGTGAGAATTCACCACGCCGCTGGTGAGACTTTCATCGAGCGTGACCAGACCACTGAGGATCGTGCCAGCGTTCAGGCTGAGGCTTTGATTAATCGTTCCGCTGATCTGGTCGTCGTAGACGTTTCCCGAGCCCGATGTTGGGATGAGTGCGCCGCTGGCCGAGATAGTTCCACCAGCAAGACTTAAGCTGATCAGGGCACCACTGGCCTCGCTGGCTATGATATCTGCTGCATGGGCAGAATTAATAAAGCAAACGCTACTTAAAAGCGACGCGCACAGAAGTACGTGCTTCACAGCCCCATCTCCTCGTCACAGTTATTTTCTATTTCTGCGAGCAAAAGTATGCCCGCCCAATTTCCAAGTCAACGATCTTTTCTTGCAGAAAATCCAAACTTTCTATTAACTTATGATAGAGTTTCACAATCTTTTTATTGCGGTGCGATATGGATGAAAGCCTGCGGCAACCGCAGATTTCCGGGCCTTTCCAACGGTGTCCGCGCGGCTGTGCTGTATTTCCTTTCGCGCGAGCAGCAAGGATGCTGGATAACCGGCGAAAATGGATACGTATATTTGCGTGCATAATTCGACCGGAAAAATACGCGGTTGAAGCTCGCCGAGTCGCAGCGCGTTCAACCCGGATCGAGCGGGAGCAGCGCGTGCCTTCCGGTCAGTCCGAATGGACTGCAATCAGGCGGCTCGGCCGATCGTCTTGAACATCAGCGTGATCCGGTCGGTGCCGGCGAGTGCCGAGATCGGGCGGGCAACATGCGGGATCGTCCCCCTGAAAACGACCAGCCGGTTGGGATGCGGCGCCACGGCCTTCACTGCCTCACGTTCGGCATCGTCGTAGAACAAGGTCTCGCCGGCATCGCGCGGCGACCAGGTCAGGTTGGGATAGTAGATCACGGTCAGGTGATTGGGGTTATCGGAATCGCGATGCAGCCCCCCGCCGATCCCGGGGGCCATACGGTTGGCATAGCAGCGGCCGAGTTGTTGCCCGGGCATGTAGCGATCGACCAGTCCGAGCCACAGGCGGTGAAACGGAGGGCAGTTCCGGCGCAGTTCCTCGAGGATGCTTTCGGGCGTGCGTTGCTCGGCGGCACTCGCGCTATAGCCGGCGAAGTGCCGGTATCCGTAACGCGGGGCGTCGGGATGAACATCCGAGTATGCGCCGTGCTGCCAGCCGGGCGTGTCCAGATATGCCCAAGTGCCCTCATGCGAGGCAGGGTCGAGCACATTGTCGAAGACATGGACGTCGTTGGTCACCGGGCCGTCTGCTCACACTAGCCTCGCCGGGCTCTGCCGAGCGCGCCGAATTTGCAACCGAAAACGCGTATCAGGTGGTCGCGGCTCCGGAGGCGTCGAACGTCTTGGGTAGCGGGAACAGGTTGAGAAAGGATTGAAGCGCCTGCGCATCGCCGCTCGTCGTCAGGCCCGTCGCGCCAAGCGCTTCTGCCGGAACCTTGCCGTAAACCATCGCCGCGATCGAAGGCGCGTCGGGAGAGACGATCGTAAAGTCTGGATCGTCGATCTCGCCGCGCGTGGCAGTGAACGCCTCGTTCGCCACTCGCACGACGAAGCGGTCCGTTCCGATCCGCAGCAGCCCCGCGAATGCGAGCCCCTCGGCGAGGGTGGGCGCAAACATCGTGCGGAAGCTCAGCATCAGCGAGGCGGGCGAGAGCGGGAGTGTCGGATCGTGCCCCGATGATTGCGCGGCCCAGCGGCCCAGCTCCTTGATCGCGGTTTCGGCCGCATAACCCCAGTCTGTCAGTTCATAGACCTGCACCGAGGCGGGAGGCGGCAACTGCCGGCGTTTGACCACGCTAACCCCTTCGAGGCTTTCGAGCCGCTCGGTCAGCACTTTCGCGCTGATCCCCGGGAGGCCTCCGCGCAGTTCGCCGAACCGCCGGCCGCCCAGCATCAACTCGCGCACGATCAGAAGCGACCAGCGCTCGCCGATCAGCTCAAGCGCGAAGGCTGTGCCGCAGGCGTCGTCGTACCATTTTCCGTGCTTCTGAGTGGCCATGGTTTCTTTTTGTAACTTACTAGTTGCTTTTAGTAACTCAAGCAGGCAGCGTTGGGCAAGTGCTGATTCGCACTTGAGGAGAGACACCATGTCCAGGATGATCTTCGTGAACCTGCCCGTCACCGATCTAGCGGTCTCGCGCCGGTTCTACGAGGCGCTCGGCTTCGTGAACGAACCACGCTTTACCGACGAGACCGCAGCCGCGATGATCTTGACCGACGCGATCGCGGTGATGATCCTGACACACGAGAAATGGAAGACGTTCACCGACCGGCCGATACCCGACGCCGGCTCGAGCGAGGTCTCGCTGGCGATCGGTTGCGAGGACCGCGCCGAAGTCGACCGGATGGTCGAGGCCGGCAGCGCGAACGGCGGCGCCGCCGACATCAATCCGCCACAGGATCATGGTTTCATGTATCAGCGCACGATCGTCGATCCCGACGGCCACTTGTGGGAGCCGATGTGGATGGACCCGGCGGTCGCCAGCGGCGAAGCTGATCCCTTTGTGGCGGCCTGACTAGAAACGCAGGAGAACCCGCATGACTTACGTCGAGGGCTTCGTGATCGCCGTGCCCACTGCGAACAAGGCCGCGTTCATCGAGCATGCACGCCTTATCGACCCGATCTTCATCGAGAACGGTGCGCTGCGCGTCGCCGAATGCTGGGGCGACGAAGTTCCGCACGGCAAGCAGACAGACTTTTACGGGGCGGTTCGGGCGGCCGAGGACGAAACAGTTGTGTTCAGTTGGGTCGAATGGCCGGACAAGGCATCGCGCAAGGCTGGCATGGCGAAGATCGAAGCGATGATGAAAGATGACCCGCGGTTCGATCCTTCGGTCAACCCGGTGCCGTTCGATGGCGCGCGGATGATCTTCGGCGGCTTCGAAACCGTGTTCACGCTGGGAAGACAACCATGATGGGAGAGCCACGATGACCAATTCCGCCAGCAGCTTCATCTGGTACGAACTGATCACCCCCGATCCGGTCGCGGCCGGCGCATTCTACAACGCGGCGATCGGCGTCACATTCGCCGAGCCGCATCCGGGCTCGCCGGTCGACTATCGGATGATCCAGCGCGATGACGGAGGCTCGCTCGGCGGCGTGCTGCGGCTCGACGCGGAGATGGCGGGCGCGGGGATGACACCTCGCTGGATGCCATATCTTTACGTCGAGAACGTCGATGCCGCGGCGGCGGCGATCACCGCTGAAGGCGGCGCGACATTCCTGCCACCGGCCGATATCCCGAACGTCGGCCGGTTCGCGATGCTCGCCGATCCCCAGGGCGTGCCGATATATATCATGAAGCCGATCTCGCCGGCCGACCGGCCCGACGCAACGAGCGACGTGTTCGACCCCGAGAAGGCGCAGCACGTGCGCTGGAACGAACTGGCGAGCCCCGACCAGGCCGGCTCACTCGCGTTTTACGCCAGACATTTCGGCTTCGAATTCAACGAGAAGATGGCGATGGGCGATTTCGGTGACTACGCCTTCATCGACCAGAACGGGCAGCGGCTCGGCGCGATCATGCAGCGTTTCAATCCCGAACAGCCGGCGCGGTGGCTCCAGTATTTCGGGGTGCCGTCGCTGCTGGCCGCCAAGGCGAAAGTCGAGGGGGCAGGCGGCACGGTCGTGATGGGGCCGATGGAGGTTCCGACCGGACTCTGGATCATCGTCGGTATCGATCCGCAAGGCGCAGGCTTCGGCCTGGTCGGTCCCAAGGGAGAGTAACCCGCGCGGATGTGCGCTTTGCAATTGCCATGCGTTCTTACTCCGTTCCATACTCGCGACAGCGGAGAGCAGGAGACAAGCCGATGGCCGACTACACCTTCTTCACCAACCCGATGTCGCGCGGTCAGATCGCGCGCTGGGCGCTGCATGAGGCGGGCGCGGACTATCAGCAGGTCATCATCGATTGGCAGGCGAAGCCGGAGGCGTTCCTCTCCGCGAACCCGATGGGCAAAGTGCCGACGATCGTTCACCACGCCGATGGAGGCGATCGTGCGGTGACCGAAGCGGCAGCGATCTGCCTGTACCTCGCCGAGATGCACCCCGAGGCCGGCCTGCTCCCGAACGACGGACAGACCGCAGATTATTATCGCTGGACGTTCTTCGCCGCTGGCCCGGTCGAAGCCGCGATCACCGCCAAGGCGCTCGGCTTCGCGCCCAAGGCCGAGCAGGAGCGGATGGCCGGCTGGGGCAATTTCGAAAAGACGATGTCCACGCTCGAAGGCCATCTTGCGGACCGCGAATGGGTTTGCGGCGATGTGTTCACGATGGCCGACGTCTACGTCGGCAGCGCCGTCGACTGGGGCCTCAATTTCGGGACGGTCCCGCCCAACACGACCTTCGTCGGCTATGCCGAACGGATCCAGGCGCGTGCCGCGTACAAGACGGCGAAAGCGATCGACGGCGCCCTGATCGCGGAGATGAAGAAATGACGCTCCCCAAGATCCAGAACTGCCTGTGGTACGAGGGCGGCGCCGAGGAGGCGGCGCGATTCTATGCCGAGACTTTCCCGGATTCGCGCGTCATCCATATTCAGCGCGCGCCCGGGGATTATCCCGATGGCAAGCAGGGCGACGTGCTCGTGGTGCAGTTCGAGGTTCTGGGGTTGCCGTGCATCGGCCTCAACGGTGGACCGCGATTTCATCACAGTGAGGCGTTCTCGCTGCAAGTGCTGACCGAAAGCCAGGAGGAGACTGACCGCTACTGGAACGCGATCGTAGAGGGCGGCGGCGAGGAAAGCATGTGCGGCTGGTGCAGGGACAAGTGGGGCATCTCGTGGCAGATCACCCCGCGCATTTTGCTGGCCGCGCAAGCCGGTTCGGATCCCGCGGCCGGCAAGCGCGCATTCGAAGCGATGATGACGATGCACAAGATCGATGTCGCCGCGATCGAGGCGGCGATCGCCGGCGCGGAAGCCTGACGGATGACCGATTTCGCGCACCTGGCGTACCCGAACGAGAGCGCTGAATATCGCGTCGCGCGCAATGCGCTGCTCGATGCCGAAATCGCGCTGCGCCGACAGACCGAGGCTGTCGCGGTGATGCGCCGAGCGCTGCCCCCCGGCGGCGCTGTGCCCGAGGATTACGTGTTCGAGCGGATCGGCGCGAACTTCCGTCCCGAACCGGTCAAGCTGTCGGAGCTGTTCGGCGAACATTCGACGCTGCTGCTTTACAGCTACATGTTCGGTTCCGACCGTGACGAACCCTGCGTCGGCTGCACGCACCTGCTTGACGGTGTCGATGGCGCGGCGCGGCATGTGTCGCAGAAGGCCGCTCTGTACGCGGTCGCGAGTTCGCCCATCGCGCGGCTCGCCGCCTGGGCGCATGGTCGCCGATGGGAACACCTCCCACTCTTGTCGAGCGCCGGCAACGGCTACGCGTCGACCTATTACGGCAATACCGCCGCATTCACACCCGGGATGAGGGCCGAACGCGGCTACAACGATGACGAAAACTGGGATGAGCCGATGCTCAACGTTTTCCGCAAGGATCCCGACGGCACGATCCGGCACTTCTGGGGAAGCGAGATGGTCTTCGCGCCAGACGATCTAGGCCAGAACCATCGCGGGCTCGACGTCATCGATGCGGTCTGGAACCTGCTCGACACCACACCTGAGGGGCGTGAGCAGTGGTTTCCCAAGGTGACCTATTGACGATGCTCGCACTCTACGGTCACCCATTCTCGTCCTACACGTGGAAGGCGCAGATCGCGCTCGAGGTCTGCGGGGTGGAGTATGACTTTCGGATCATCGACGATGATCACCCCGACCACGGTGCATTCGTTTCGGCGCATGCAGGGCCCTTTGGCACCTTTCCGGTGCTCGCGAACGGCGAGGACGTGATCTTCGAATCGACCGCGATCGTCGAATACCTCAACCTGCATTTCCCGCCCGCTGCTCTTCCGCTCATCCCGGATGATGGCGATGCGGGCCTGCGCGTGCGCATGCTTGATCGGGTGTTCGACAACAATGTCATGAACACGATGCAAGTCGTTGTGAATGAATATATTCGTGATTCCATAAATCCCGACGTCTCGCGCTGCGCAGAGGCGCGCGAGAAGCTTCACAGAAGTTATGCCTGGCTTGAGGACTGGTTACCCTGGTACCATCAGGCGCCGGATTTCATCACGCTGGTCGAATGCGCCGCAGCGCCTTCGCTGTTCTACGCCGACTGGGTCGAGCACATCGATGGTGAGCGATATCCCGGGCTCAAGGCATGGCGCGCACATCTGCTGTCTTTGCCGCCGGTCGCAAAATGCGTGGAGGCGGCGCGCCCGTACCGAGCGTTCTTCCCGCTCGGTGCGCCCGACCGCGACTGAAATTGCGCGGTCGCGAGGGTCCGATAAGGGCAAAGCGCGCAGAAGAGTTTCCTCTCCCGCGCGCTTCGGTGGCCCAACACTAACGAAGCGCCTCGAAAGGCGATCAAGCCAATTTGTAAGTGACCTTGGAAGCCTTGATCCGCCGGCGCAGCGCGCCGCCTGCTGCGCCGAACCCGGCAATCATCAGCGCCCAGGCCGCGGGTTCGGGAGCCGCGGTCAGTTCGACGGCGCCGCCGCCGCCGCCGTAAGGACTCACCAGCACTTTGCCGATGAGCGTGTAAGTGCCAGCGCCGAGCAACAGCGACAGGCTGCTGAACTTGGGCGATGCGAACGCCGCGTCGAAGTCCCCTCCCAGATCGGTCGAGTCGTTAACCGGGACCGAGGTGAAAATATAGAAAAGGCCGCCATTGGGCGAGATTTTGAACTGATCGCCATCGAGGTACGCGTCCGTGATCTTGAACAACGAGGTTCCGGCGATCGTGAACGAGATCGTGTCCGAGAAACTGCTTCCGGCACCGCCGAACGAGAAGGTTTGCCAGCCCGAGCCGGGCGTAAGAACGATTGATGCGTTTGCTGTCGACGCAGTGCCCAGAGCAAGTGCGCCAGCGAGTAAAGCGGAAGTCAGTTTCATGAGCTGTGCCCCCAAGATGTGGTCATCCGAGAAATACTCAATATCTGTCGGAATCACCTTCATCAAGACAATGCTTTCGTACAATTCACCAAACAGAGTCCGGATTGGTAATATATTATTCCATATAGATATTTATACGGCGGTCTGATCAGTAGAAGCCCATATGATATGTGTTATATATGAAGAACAATGAGGCATTATGTTTGTGACCGAAATATTGCACAGCTGCATCTGCTGAATGGCTCGGAACGCCGTGCTCATCGCTGGATATCAAGCGCGCACGGTGGATAAGTCGCAAATGGAGCATTTCTCCATGGCTGGCGGCTTGTGCGAATGAGACACCGAAGATAGGTTCTCTTTTCGTTCCGCGTGAGGTGCTACTTGAGTTCGGTTCTGTCACTCGTCCTGGTTGTCGTTGTCGGCGGCGTGAGCGCGGCATTGGGCTGGATGCTGGGCGCGCGGCCGGTGAAGGATTGGCGTGAACGCTTTGCCGCCCGAGACGGTGAGGCGCGCGAACTCGATGAGAAATTCCGCCGTGCGATCACCGAACTGGCCGGAATGAGCGAACGTGCGGCGCGCGCCGACGCGCTGGCCTCTGAGATCGGCGAAGTGCGTGCCGGGCGTGAAAGCCTCGCCGCGCAGTTGGCGACGCTCAGGAGCAACGCCGCGCATTTCGATGAACAGCAGCGTCTGTTGATCGATGCCAAGGAAGGCCTGCGCAAGGAGTTCGAGGTCGCCGGCGCGAAAGTGCTGGAAGGTGCGCAGGAAGCGTTCCTGCGCCGCGCTGCCGCGCGATTTGAAGAAAGCGAGAAGGCAAGCGCCGAGCGGCTCGGCACCCTGCTCGCGCCGGTCGGAGAACGGCTCAAGAGCTACGAGCGGCAAGTGTCGGAGCTCGAAGCGAAGCGCGTCGATGCGTTCGGCCAGCTTCATGGCCAGATCGAATTGCTGCGGTCTGGACAGGAGCAAGTCCGCGCCGAGGCTGCGCGCCTCGGCAACTCGCTGCGCAATGCGCCGAAGGCACGCGGCCGCTGGGGTGAGCAGCAGCTTAAAAACGTGCTCGAACAATGCGGTCTCGCCGAACACACCGACTTCGTCACCGAGCATTCGATCGACACAGAGGAGGGCCGCTTGCGCCCCGATGCGGTGGTGCGCATTCCCGGCAACAAGCTGCTGGTGATCGATGCCAAGGTCTCGCTCAACGCCTATCAGGACGCGTTCGAAGCTCAGGACGATGAGGCGCGCGCGAAGTTCCTCGATGCGCACGCCGCCTCGATGCGCAACCACATCCAGACATTGGGTCACAAGAGCTACCAGAGCCAGTTCGAGGAAGCGCCCGATTACGTGCTGATGTTCGTCCCCGGCGAACATTTCATCGCCGCCGCACTCGAGCACGATCCCAACATCTGGAACTACGCGTTCGAACGCCGCGTGCTGCTGGCGAGCCCGACCAATCTGGTCGCGATCGCGCGCACCGTCGCGCAAGTCTGGCGCCAGGACGGACTCGCCCGCGAAGCGCGCGAGATCGGCCGGATGGGCGGCGAACTGTACGGTCGTCTCAAGACCGCAGCAGATCACCTCAAGCGCGTCGGTGCCGGTCTCGAAGGGGCAGTGAACAATTACAACAAATTCGTAGGCAGTTTCGAGCGCAACGTCCTGAGCTCGGCGCGGCGGCTGAGCGAAAAGCATATCGAGATTGCAAAGGGTGAGATCGATGAGGTGCCGCTGGTCGAGTCAGCGCCGCGCTATGGCACGGCAGAGGACGGTCTGCGCCTGATTGATGGCGATGCGGGGGTGGGTGAGGAAGCGGCCTGATGGGTGGCTGACGAGCGATCACGAGCCCAGGACGGACGGTTTTGATGCGGTTGCGATGTCCGAGGGATAGGGCGACAGGTGTTACGCCTTCACCATCCCCGCAATCGTCGGCAGCAATTCCGCCACGGTCGGATGAATGTGCACCGTATCGCGCAATTTTGCGGCAGTCGCGCCGTTGGCCATCATATCAAGGATCGAGTGGATCGCCTCGTCGCCGCCAGTGCCGAGGATCGTGCCACCCAGGATGCGATCGGTCGCGGCATCGCTCACGATCTGCATGAAGCCCGCGGTCTCGGCTTTTTCCACCGCGCGGCCGACACGGGTCATCGGGCGCTCGGCGGTCTTGATCGCAATGCCTTGTGCGCGGGCAGCTCCCGCGCTGAGGCCGACGCGGCCGAGGGGCGGATCGGTGTAGAGCGCATAGCACGCGATCCGGTCGGTCACCTTGCGATCTGCGCCGGCGAGGAGGTTGTCGGCAATGATCTCGTGATCGTTGTACGCGGTGTGCGTGAACGCGCCGCGGCCGTTACAATCGCCCATTGCCCAGACGCCCTGTGCGCTTGTTTCCAGACGTTCGTTGACGGTGATGTACCCGTGCGCATCGGTGACGATGCCCGCCATGTCGAGCCCGAGGTCGTCGGTGTTGGGTCGCCGGCCGACCGCGAGCAAGGCGTGGCTGCCGACCACCTCGGTGTCGCCGCTGTCGCAATCGACGCCGACCTGGACGCCGTCCCGATGCTTGGCGAAATGGATGCACTCCGCGCCTGTGCGCACCGCGATGCCCTCATTCTCGAGGATCGCCTGGATCGCCTCGGACACTTGCGGGTCTTCGCGCGAAACCAGCCGCTCGCCCTTCTCGACCACGGTAACGTCCGCGCCGAAGCGGCGGAACATCTGCGCGAACTCCAACCCTATGTAGCTGCCGCCGATGACCACCAGATGCTTGGGCAAATGGTCGAGCGCGAGTAGCGAGCTGTTGTTGAGCAGCGGCACGTCGTGCACGCCCGGCATGTCGGGGACCAGCGCCCGTCCGCCGACATTGAGGAAGATGCGTTCGGCCGAAAGCTCTTCGCCGTCGACCAAGATCGTCCTGGGCCCTGTGAAGCGAGCGTGCCCCGTGAAAACCGCGCCGCGTTCCAGCGCGCGCACCCACTTCTCCACGCCGGCGCGGGCGTTAAGCGTCACCGCATGGGCGCGCGCCATGACTTTCGCGAAATCGATCGCGATCTCGCCCGAAATGCCGATCCCGAAGTCATCCGCGCGGCGCACCATGTGCGCGGCATAGGCGCTGGCGACGAGCGTCTTGGTCGGCATGCAGCCGGTGTTGACGCATGTGCCGCCGAACAGATGCCGCTCGATCACCGCGACCCGCATCCCCGCCGCATCGAGCCGCGCGGCGAGGGGCGGGCCGGCCTGACCCGCGCCGACGATGATCGCGTCGAACGTGCGGCTCACGGCAACAACGCTACGATCGCTACTGCGCCGCCGATCGCAACCACGTCTTCGATCAACGCCGCCGGCGTATCGCGCCCAAATGCCGCTGCGAGCTTTGCTCGTGCCGCGGCGCCAGCGAGCGTGCCGATGAGCGCACCGATCGCACCAGCGACTGCGCCGAGTGCCCAGCCCGTGCCGATCGCGATCACCGCGCCGCTGAACGCTCCGGAGACGATACGCGCACCGAACTGCACCGGCACCTTGCGGCTCGGTGTCGAGGGCAATTGGTCGGTGACCAGTTCCGCCGTTGCGGCGGCGGTCAGGATCCAGGCCGCGATGGGGCTGGCGATGAACGCGAGCCAGGTGCCTGCCACGGGGAGCAGTCCGAGATGAGCGGCCCAGCTTGCGGCGGCGGGTGCCGCCATCGACCTCAGGCCCGCGATGATGCCGATCAGAAAGGCGAGTGCGATCAACATGACAGGTCCCCTAGATCTGGTGCGGTCAGCCCATTCGGGGTGACGCCGCGCCGACGAGGGTAGTGCAGGGGGCGCGGCCGTACAAACGCTGCGTTGGTATTATGCGGGCGCTTTCTTCAACAGCGTCGTGCGCAGCATCGAGAGTGCGATCTCACCGCGCTGGTTGGTCAGTTCATGCTTGAAGATCACGATGCCCTGATCGGGGCGCGACTTCGATTCGCGCATTTCGTGGACTTCGGTGTGACAGGTCAGCGTGTCGCCGATGAAGGTCGGCTTGGGTGTGACGACTTTGTCGAAGCCGAGGTTGGCGACGAGTGTGCCGACGGTGGTGTCGCTGATCGACAGGCCGACCGCGAGGCTGAAGGTGAAGGTCGAATTGACCAGGATCTTGCCGAACTCGGATGCCGCGGCAAACTCGGCGTCGAGGTGCAGCGGCTGCATGTTGTGAGTCATCGCGCTGAACAGCAGGTTGTCGGTCTCGGTGACGGTGCGGCTGGGCTGGTGGGTCATGCGATCGCCCACGGCCCATTGATCGAAGAAACGTCCGGGCATCTTAAATCCTCCCTGCTTGCGAGGAGAGGGATCGCCGCAGCAAGCGGTGGTGGAGGGGGCGGGCGGTTTGATGCGCCGCTGCCACCTCCCCGCGAGCGGGGAGGATTTCGTAGCCGATCATTCCGCGCTCGCCTCGATCCGCGCGAGCAGCGCCTCGACCTGCACTTGCCCGCCGGCGACGGCGTTGAGTTCCGCCACCACGCCGTCGAACGGCGCCACGAGACTGTGCTCCATCTTCATCGCCTCGAGCGTCAGCAGCTTCTGGCCCTTGCTGACGGTCTGGCCCTGCGTGACTTCTACCGCGATGATCTTGCCTGGCATTGGTGAGAGGATCGCACCTGAGCCAGCGGTGCCGCCGTGAGTCCCGTCCTGTCGCCATGGCGCCAGCAGCCAAGCCTGACCTTGCTCGGTTACCAACAGCGATTCCACTGGTTCATCCGAACCCCCGTCGACCGCGATTTCGATCGTTTCGCCATCGAGCAGGAAGTGCGCATAGGCACGCGGCGCGGCGTTGAGCCGGAAACCGGGTTGGTCGAACGTGGGCACAAGCTGGCGCGCGGCTTGTTCGAGGATATCCGATCCGGGCACCGGCGGCTCCGCCATCGCCTCGCCATCGCGGCCGATCAGTCCGGTATCGACTCTGCCCGCGACGAAATCGGGATGCTGGAGCGCCTTCACCAGGAACGAGGCATTGGTTCGCACGGGCCAGACCGCCGAGTCTGCAAGCATGTCGCCCAGCCGCTCGATCACCTCTTCACGGGTATCGCCATGCGCGATGACCTTGGCGATCATGGGATCGTAGAACGGCGTGACTTCGGCGCCCTGGTAAACGCCGGTGTCGATACGGCCTTCTTCAGCCTCGCCGAACTGTAGCAACTCCAGAGTGCCGATCGAGGGCAAAAACCCCTTCGCCGGATCCTCCGCATAAAGCCGCGCTTCCATCGCCCAGCCCTCGATCGACAGCTCGTCCTGCCTCAACGGCAACGGTTCCCCGCTCGCCACGCGCAGCTGCCACTCGACCAGATCGACGCCGGTGATCTCCTCGGTCACCGGGTGCTCGACTTGCAGCCGGGTATTCATCTCCATGAACCAGATGCGGTCGGCGCGAAGGCCCTCGGAGCCATCGGCGATGAATTCGATCGTGCCCGCGCCTTCGTAGTCCACCGCCTTGGCCGCGCGGACGGCGGCGGCGCAGAGCGCCTCGCGGGTTTCCGCGCTCATGCCGGGGGCGGGGGCTTCCTCTATCACCTTCTGGTGGCGGCGCTGGAGCGAGCAGTCGCGCTCGAACAAGTGGACGACGTTGCCGTGGCTGTCGCCGAACACCTGCACCTCGATGTGGCGCGGCGAGAGGATGTATTTCTCGATCAGCACCCGGTCGTCGCCGAACGACGATGCCGCCTCGCGCCGGCAGCTTTGCAATGCTGCATCGAATTGTTGCGCAGCATCGACCTGCCGCATGCCCTTGCCGCCGCCACCGGCGACCGCCTTGATGAGCACAGGATAGCCGATCGCG
>CAJCHR010000336.1 GCA_903970225.1 Actinobacteria bacterium 21-64-8
AAGGTGATGCTCGATGAGGCGGTCGCATTGGCTGGCGAGATCACCGTGGCCGGCGGCGGAAAGCTGATCGATCAGCCGCATGCGCAAGCGCGTCTGGCCCGTGCCTATACGCATTATCTGGCGGCCGAACTGCTGCAGTACCGCGCCAACTGGGCGCAGGTGGAAAAGAAGGCGAATTTGGCCTACGGGCCGATGACCAAGGTGTTCTCCTCGGAGAAGTTCACGTTGGACTCGCGCGACCTGCTCGACCTGACCGCGCCGCTCTCGCTTTCGAAGCGCAAGGGGCCGGCCGCCGCGATCAATCAGGATTATCGCCACGCGCACGGCACGACAATCTATGGTGGATCGAGCGAAGTTCACCGCAGCATGGTCGCCGAGCGGGGTCTCGGCCTGCCGCGCACGCGGGGCTGAGGGCGGGGGCGATGATCCCGATCCCGTGACTCGGTGGAACAAACTTGCATCTGATTGGTAGATTATTATCGTGAGGCTTTAACAGGAGATTCGGCGCACAGTGGCGAACGATCCGGGCCAGACCTCCAAGGCGCACGGCAATCTCCCGCCGCTCTCGCTGCACGTCCCCGAGCCGAAGTACCGCCCGGGCGACAAGGTCGATTACTCGTGGCTGTCGATCCCCCCCGCCGGCGCGCAGGTACGACCTGACGAAAGCTGCCCTGCCGCCGAGACAGAGCCGCTGTGCTTCGACCTTATCCGCGTGCTCGATGGCGATGGCCAGGCGGTCGGCCCATGGAATCCTCGGCTCGATCCCGAAACGCTGCGCCGCATCCTGCGCACGATGGCGCTGACCCGCGCGTTCGACGACCGGATGTACCGCGCGCAGCGGCAAGGGAAGACCAGCTTCTACATGAAGTGTACCGGCGAGGAGGCAACCAGCGTTGCCGCCGCTTTCGCTCTTGCCAACGACGATATGGTGTTTCCCAGCTATCGTCAGCAAGGCATTCTGATGGCTCGGAATTATCCGATGGTCGATATGATCAACCAGATCTATTCGAACCGGGCCGACCGTCTCAAGGGCCGACAGCTGCCGATCATGTACTCGGCGCGCGATTACGGGTTCTTCAGCATCAGCGGCAATCTCGCGACGCAGTATCCGCAGGCGGTCGGCTGGGCGATGGCGAGCGCGATCAAGGGCGATACCCGCATCGCCTCCGCCTACATCGGCGAGGGATCCAGCGCGGAAGGTGACTTCCATTCGGCGATGACTTTCGCGGCGGTCTACAACGCGCCGGTGGTGTTCAACATCGTCAACAACCAGTGGGCGATTTCGAGCTTTTCGGGGTTCGCGGGTGGCGAGCGCACGACATTTGCGGCGAGGGCGGTCGGTTATGGCATCGCCGGGCTTCGGGTCGACGGCAACGATGCTCTCGCGGTTTATGCCGCGAGCCGGTGGGCCGCGGACCGCGCGCGCGCGAACATGGGGCCGACGCTGATCGAGCATTTCACTTATCGCGCCGAGGGGCATTCGACCTCGGACGATCCCACCGCATATCGCTCGGCGCAGGAGGGTACCGACTGGCCGCTCGGCGATCCGATTGCACGCCTCAAGCAGCACCTTGTCGCCATTGGCGAGTGGTCGGACGAGCAGCAAGTGGCGATGGACCTGGAACTCGCCGAAAGCGTCAAGGCCGCGACCAAGGAGGCCGAGAAGAACGGGATCCTCGGCCACGGCCTGCACCATCCGTTCCACACCATGTTTGAGGACGTGTTCGAGGAACTGCCCTGGCATCTCGAGGAGCAGGCCCAGCAGGCGATCCGCGAGCGGCGGATCAAGTGGCCGGAGTGGAAGGAATGACTGTGCTCGAAGAGGAGCCCGTCACCCTCCACGACGCGCCCGTGCGCCGCCTCAACATGATCGAGGCGATCAACGATGCGCTCGACATCATGCTCGCGCGCGACCCGGACGTGGTGATCATGGGTGAGGACGTCGGCTATTTCGGCGGCGTGTTCCGCGCGACTGCCGGCCTGCAGAAGAAGCACGGCAAGACACGCGTGTTCGACACGCCGATCAGCGAGTGCGGCATCATCGGCGTCGCGGTCGGCATGGGCGCGTACGGCCTCAGGCCCGTGCCCGAGATCCAGTTCGCCGATTACATCTACCCCGGGCTCGACCAGCTGGTCAGCGAGGCCGCGCGGATGCGCTATCGCTCGGCGGGCGAGTTCATCTCGCCGATGACCGTGCGCTCGCCGTTTGGCGGCGGCATCTTCGGCGGCCAGACTCACAGCCAGAGCCCAGAGGCGCTGTTCACGCACGTGTCCGGCCTCAAGACCGTGATCCCCTCGACGCCGCACGACGCCAAGGGGCTGCTGATCGCGGCGATCGAGGACAACGATCCGGTGATCTTCTTCGAGCCCAAGCGGATCTACAACGGGCCCTTCACCGGCAACTACGACAAGCCGGTCGAGCCCTGGAGCAAACACCCCGACAGTGCGGTGCCCGAAGGCTATTACCGGATCCCGCTGGGCAAGGCGCGGATCGTGCGCGAAGGCTCGGCGATGACTGTCCTCGCGTACGGTACGATGATCCATGTGGCCGAGGCGGTGCTCGCCGCGAAGGGCGTCGATGCCGAAATAATCGACCTCCGAACACTGGTCCCGATCGACATAGGGGCTGTGGAAAAGTCTGTGCAGAAGACCGGGAAAGTCCTGGTGATACACGAGGCGACTCGCACATCGGGCTTCGGTGCCGAGCTCGTCGCGCTGGTGCAGGAGCGCTGTTTCTACCATCTCGAAGCGCCGATCGAGCGCGTGACCGGGTTCGACACGCCCTATCCGCACAGCCTCGAATGGGCGTATTTTCCCGGACCCGTGCGCATAGGCGAGGCGGTGGACCGCCTTTTGAGGAACTGACGTGGGACGCTACACTTTCCGCCTGCCCGACATCGGCGAGGGCATCGCCGAGGCCGAGATCGTCGCCTGGCATGTCAAGGTCGGCGACACGATCGAGGAAGACGCGCGCGTCGCGGACATGATGACCGACAAGG
>CAJCHR010000337.1 GCA_903970225.1 Actinobacteria bacterium 21-64-8
GGCGGGGGCATGAAGCCGCCGTTGTTCAGGTGAAAGCATACCAGTCATCCGATGGCGCTTACATGCTGTCAGTAAGCTGTACTATCGGAACTATCGTACGCTGGCCCGTGCTGACGCGGAGAGTTGCGAATTTGTGACACCGGGATGCACCGAAAGCCCGGTTGCGCCATACCGTGCTCCTCATGCGCCCGGTCGATCATGGCGCTTCCAGGCATTCGCGCCGAATCGCTTGCGTAGCGAAAGGCCGGATCGTGGGATCGTCGTCCAAACCGTCGATCTGTCTCAGCGCTCCTCGAGCTCCCACTTTTCCTTCGCATGGTCCGCGGGCACCGCATCGCGCGGGGGCATGCCGGGCGGCGGCCCGAAATCGGGTTGGTCGTGGTAGCTGCCGGTGAGATCGGCCGGCCCCGTATAAAGGATCTGGAACAGGCGCCACTCGAACAGCCAGCGGCCGTCCTGCTCGACGAAATGCTCGTAATAACGGCCGATCGAGACGTTGGGCTCGCGATGGTCCCAGCTGCATTGCTCGGTGACGTAGGTCCGTCCGCTCGCGCGCCCCTCGCCGACTTCGAGTATGGGCGTGCGAAAGGTGATGTGGATTCGCCGGGCGTGAATCAGGATGCGCTCGATCGTCGCGGCGATCTCGGCACGGCCTTTTAGTACCATTCCGGATATACGCCACTCACCTTTGGAAGTGAAACATTCGGCGAAGCTGCGCGGATCCTTGCGCCACACCGCATCGGCATAACGCGCGTGCAACTGGCGGATTCCACACTCCGCCGCGGCAAAGTCGCTCATCGATCCATCTCCCGGATGTTTCAATCCTGATGGCAAGTCCCGGCGCCGACGGAAAGCCCGCTGTTAACGGTCCGCGTACATCCCCGCGGATCGGCTGCGTTGCTTCAGGATCGCCGGGAATACATCCGTTTCAGATCGGGAATTGGTTCGAATTGCGAGTATTGTTCGGTAGAACGGCGAAGCTTAGTTGATCGGGAGCTGATTGGAACAACAGATCGAAAACCCATCGGAGTTCGAAAAAAATGCGGTCGCTCCTTGCTCTTTCCGCCGCCCTGGCCTTTTCGGCATCCGCCGCCACAGCCGCGCCCATCGTGCACTTCTATCCGGGATTGGGCACGTTGCCGGCGGGCACCCACGTCATCCAGAGTTTTGACGGCTTCGCACCGGGCGCGCTGATCGGAACCAAGGCCTATGCCCTGAACACCAATTCCTCCCTGGGCACGTTTCCCGTCTATGGATCGAACGGCAATTTCGGTTCTGTCCTTACCGACGGTTCCTACGACATCGCTTTCGGTCCGACGTCGCTGTTCGCGTTCGTTTTCGGCTCGCTGAACAGTTTCAATGCGGTGAAGCTGTTCTTGTCCGATGGCACCTCGATCACGTATCACGGGAATGACATGGCAGGCGGATCGCGCACGGACGGTGATCCGACTTCGATCTATGCCAACGGCGTGGTCACATACAGCGCGGGCAGCGGTCCCCGGATCGTCGGCGCGCAGTTCACCTCCAGCGGGAACGCGTTCGAGATCGACAACCTGTCGATCGCCGGGGCGGCGCCCGAGCCGGCGGCATGGGCTCTGATGATCCTGGGCTTCGGCGCGACAGGGTCTGCGCTGCGCCGGCGCAGCAAGTTCGCGGCGCGTCTGGCCTGAAGGCTTCGCTGCTGCGCGGGCGTGTCGGTCTCAGGGGCGCTGGCCGACACGCCCTTTCCTTGCAATTCGAAGCGCTTCTCGATCCGACTGGTCGGGATTAGCCCTAAATTTCGACCGGCTCGAGACCATCCAGGCGGTGGGTACAGCCCTGTCCTGCCGCCTCATGGCCATCGTCGAGAGCGGCGCGCGTGCGCCAGCCCGAGGCACGCAGCCGAGCCGCCGCATCGCGATCGTGGCCGAACGGCAGGAACACAACCCTCGCCTGCGGCTCGCCAGCGGCGATCAGGTCAATCAGGGGATCGGGATACAGCGAAAAGCCGATCGCCCTTTCGCCCTGCTGCTGGCCCGCGCCATGAATCGTATAAGTGCCGCCCCGACCCAGCGCGGCCGATATGCCCTCGGCATAGATCACGAAGCCGAACCAGCTCTGGTATTCGAAGCCGTGCCGCTCGGACGGATCCAGCGTCACGCGCGCCTTGCCCGACACCGCCGCCGCGATCTGCGCTACGCCGGCAAGCCGGCCAGCCAGCGCGCCGGTCCTGTCGAACGCGCGCAATTCCGCGATGGCCCGGTCGAACGGCCCGATCGCGTAGAGCAGTGGGAGATAGTCCGCTCCGCCGACTTCGACGAGCCCGCCCGCGTCCTTGGCGTCGAGCTCGCGCCGCACCGCCTCGACCGCGTCGGCGGGCAGCGGCAGAGCCTCCTGCGCCAACGTGTCGACCAGATCGGGCAGCGTGATATCCACCGACAGCCCGGTTGCGCCCGCGACGCTGAGCGCCTCGATCGCGACACTCAGGATCTCCGCCGCCGCGGCGACATCGTCGCTGCCGATCAGTTCGGCGCCCAGTTGCAACCGCTCACGCGCGGGATCGACCCCGTCTCCCTTGATGGTCAGAACCTGGCCGCCGTAGCACAGTCGCAGAGGCCGCGGCGCGGACGCGAGCTGCGTCGCGGCGATCCGGCCGACTTGCGGGGTCATGTCCGACCGCAGCGCAAGCGTGCGCAGCGAGCCCGGATCGACGAACCGGAACATACGGCGGGGCTGCACCCCGTCCATCCGGCTGGCGAGCGACTTCTCGAACTCGATCGTCGGCGGCTGAACCCGGTCATACCCGTGCGAATCGAGCACATCGAGCATCGCGCGCGACACCCGCGCCGCCACCATCGCCGCCGGGGGCAGCCTGTCGCCGAGCCCCTCGGGCAGCAGATCGCGGTCGTTGTCGTCCATGCGCGCGGCCCTTAGAGGGTGATCCGCCGATGGGGAAGCGCGATCAGCCTCGCGCGAGCGCGGCGAAGCGCACCGACGCCTCGAATGCCGCCAGCCGCCGTCCTCGGCGCTCTTCCGCTTCTTCCTCGCGCCCCCAGAGATCGGCCTGCCATTGTTCTTCGAGTTCGGCGCTGGCCCAGAGCGCCGCAACGTCCGCTCCGGGCTCGATCGCCTCGAGCGCGATCACCAGCGATGCAGCGAGGCTTCCCAGCGTGCGCAGCGCGGCGAGCGTGAACGGATCGGCGGCTTCGAGCTCCGCCCTGATCACCGCGAGCGTGGCGGCGGGCTGCGTGCGGTGCATGATCCCGCTGACCCGCTCGAACCGCACGCCGAGGCGCGTTTCCGCCGCCACAAGTTGCGGCTCCCAGACTTCCCACTGGCGTCGATGCAGCGCCTCCTCGGGCTCGGCGCGGTAGCACAGCGTGTCGGTCTCGGCATAAGGCAGCAGTTCGACGATGACCTGCGCCCGACTCGGCCCGGTGACGTCGATCGCGTAATCGGCCAGATCGCGAAATATGAATGCGGCCGCATCGATTTCGGCGCCCTGCCCGGCCCACTCGGCCGCCATGGCTTCGGCGAGCGCCCGCGTCGGCACGATCTGCGCGCTGCCGCCCGGCGTGCGGATGCCGCGACCATCGAGCAGGACGCGCCAGCCGTCGCCGTCGGGCACGACCGTCACTTCGCGATAGAACCGCTTCATGGTCGGGGGCTTCTCCAGCGGCGCGCGAGCAACACGGGGACGATCAGCGCCGTGATCAGCCCCGCCGGAAACAGCACATAGCCCACCGCTTTCGGCAATCCGCGGCCATTGAGCGCAAGCAGTCCGACGATCGCGAGCACCATCCCCGCCCAGCGGCACGCCTGGAGCGTGAAGAACCGCTTGCGGGCCGGATCGGAGCTAATGGGATCGCCGCTCATGCCAGCAGATA
>CAJCHR010000338.1 GCA_903970225.1 Actinobacteria bacterium 21-64-8
CAGCCAATGCGACCGCCTCATCGAGCATCACCTTCTGCACTTTGGCAAAACCGCCGCCATGCTCGAGCTCGAGGCTCGCCGACATCGTCCGCGCACCCCCGTCGACTTCGCCCAGCCGCCAGGAATCGGGGATTTTCACGCCGTCGTAGAACGTGATGTTGGTGCGTTCGTCCATGAACGTGTGCACCCCCTGGATCGTCACGCCCTCAGCCTTGAGCGGCACGATGAACATGGAGAGGCCCTTGTGCTTGGGCAGATCGGGGTTGGTGCGCGTCAGCATCAGCACGTAGTCGGTGAGGTTGGCGCCGCTGGTCCACATCTTGGTGCCCTCGATCTTCCAGCCGTTTCCGTCCGGGATCGCGCGGCACTGCGCGGCGAACACATCGGAGCCGCTACCGGGCTCGGAATAGCCGAGTGAGCAGATCGCGTCGCCCGACATGATTTTGGCGAGCACGTCCTGCTTAAGCTCGTCCGTGCCGAAGCGGTGGATGATCAGCGCGACCATCTGCGCGACGCCCGCGACCGGGTTGTTCCAGCCCTCGTCCTCGAACGCATCGCGCGCGGCGGTGACCGCGTAAGCGTTGAGGCCGCGGCCGCCGACATCCTTGGGCAGCTGAAGGTAAGCGAGGTTGTTCTCGACCAGCAGCTTGTGGATGCGCGGATTATGGCCCTCCCACGAATAGTGGAACTTCGCGCGCTCTTCGTCCGTGACATGCTTGGCGAAGAACTCGTGGATCTCCTTCTGCACCGCGCGGGCTTCGTCGCCGAGATCGAAGTCGATCGGCACGTCGCCCACATCGGGCAGGCTCGCGGTCTCACCGGCGTACAGACGCCGCCCGGCCTCGGTGAGAAGCAGCTGCGGATCGCCGAGTACCAGCGGCCACGCCTTCGCGCGCAAGTTGTACAGGTGGACGTCGTGCTCGAGCGTCAGGCCGATGCCGCCGAACGTGTGGAGCGATTGGGTGACGGTGCGCGCTGCGGTCTCCGCGGTCCACCAGCCCGCGATCGAGACGTGCGCGGCGGCTTCGGGCAGTCCGTCGGCAATCGAGCGGATCGCCTTCCACACCATGAATTTGCCGCTGTCGATTTCCGCGATCAGATCGGCCAGCGGGTGCGAAATCGCCTGGAAGGTGCCGATGAACACGCCGAACGCCTTGCGTTCACCCGCATAGGCGGCGGCGAGCTTGAGGGCTTCGCGAGACAGGCCGGAGAGAGCGGCGCCAATCAGCAGCTTCCACTCTTCGATCGCCGCGGCGAAGTTCGCCACTGCAGCAAAATCGCTGGCGAGAACGGTGGCTGGAAGTGCGGCAAGGTCGAGCTCGGCAAGCGGCGTGGAGGCAAGATTGGGCTCGGCCACGCGCGCATCGGCCGGCACAGAGATCAGCACGATGTCGTTGCCCTTCTGCGCGACCACCGCGTCGGCGACCAGGCCGCCCGCGATCCACTGGCGCGGGAACTCGGCGATGTCGCGTAGCGCGATGGTGACGACGGTTTCGCCCGCGATCGCCTTACCCAGCAGTTCGTCTTGCCCGCCGAACAGAGCGAGCAATCGCGTGGCCACCAACGCTTCGGCAAGCGGGCCGGAGGCGAGCGTGCGCCCGGCCTCCTCCATCAGCAGCGCCGCGTCGAACAACCCGAGTCCCAGCCCGCCCGCTACCTCGGGCACGCGCATCGCCAATGCGCCCAGTTCCGCGAGCCCGGTCCACAACGCGGCGTCGAAGCCGCCCGTATCGATGGCGGTGCGCACGCGGTCAGTGGAGCTGTTCTCGTCGAGGAAACGCGCGAACGTGTCGCGAACCATGGTCTGCTCGTCGGTCAGGTCGAAGTTCATGATAAAGCTCGTTCCCGGATGAGTTATGTTGTCGCGGACCGGGTCATGCCGGTATCCGTTGTCAGTCCCTCCACCACAGCTTGAAGGGGTGTTCAAACCCTTTTTAGTGGCCGGTTCGGTATCGCCCACGCGTTCCGCAAAGTATGATCAACGCGTGCTTGTCGAAGGCCATCCCGCGCCGGTAGAGCTGGATCATGGAAACCAGAGCCGGCGATCCCGGGGCCTTCGCCCATTTCGACCTCCACCGCGTCGATTCCCCCGCGTTCGTGATCGACGCCGCGAGGCTGCGCGAAAATTTGCGCATCCTTCAGGACGTGGGCGAGCGCGCCGGCGTGAAGGTGCTCGCCGCGCTCAAGGCGTTCTCGATGTGGTCGACCGCGCCGATCATCGGCGAGTATCTCGACGGAGTGTGCACCTCGGGGTTGTGGGAAGCGCGGCTCGCCAGCGAGTTCTACGACGGCGAAATCACGACCTATTCGGCCGCTTACAAGCCCGACGACCTCGACGAGATCCTGCGCCTTTCCGATCACGTGATCTTCAATTCGCCGGGCCAGATCATCCGCTGTTCGGCGATCATCTCCGCAGCCCGCGCGCGCGGTGAAAGCTTCGACATCGGTCTGCGGATCAACCCGCTGCATGCGGAAGGGGAAGTCCCGCGCTACGATCCCAGCGCGCCGCACTCGCGTTTGGGCTTTCCGATCGACCAGCTCACCGAAGAGCACTTCGCGTTGATCGACGGGCTTCATATGCACACGCTGTGCGAGCAGGACTTTCCGCCGCTGGCCCGCACCTGGGACGTGGTGTTCGACCTGCTCGAGCCGTATTTCGGCAAGTTCAAATGGATCAACCTGGGCGGTGGCCACCACATTACCCGCGCCGATTATCAGCGCGACGAGCTGGTTCAATTCCTGCTCGATCTGAAGGACGATACCGGCGCCGACGTCTATATCGAGCCGGGTGAGGCAGTCGCACTCGATGCGGGGATTCTCGTCGGCACGATCCTCGATGCCCACGAAAACGGCATAGCAGTCGCAATCACCGACATCTCCGCGACCTGCCACATGCCTGATGTGATCGAAGCGCCGTATCGTCCGGCGATGCTCGGCGAATTGCCCGGCGATCCCGAAGTCATCGGCGACGAGGGCGCCGTGCGGCTCGGTGGGCCCTCGTGCCTCGCGGGCGACGTGATCGGCGACTATCGCCTGCCCTTCGCCCCCGAACCCGGTCGGCGCTTCGCGTTCCTCGACCAGGCGCATTATTCGATGGTCAAGACCACCACGTTCAACGGCGTGCCGCTGCCTTCGATCTGGCTTTGGGACAGCGAGACCGACGCGCTCGAATGCATCAAGCGCTTCGACTACGAGACGTTTCGCGATCGATTGAGCTGATCGGGGGCATCGCGACGCGGCTTTACGCAAGCAAGCGCCTGGCACTATGCTCACCGCAAAAACCAAGAGGATGCCGCCGCAATGAGTTCCTATGGTTCGGCGCCGATGCCGCCATCCGATCGCGCGTTGAGCGGCGCAGCGGCGATCGTCGGCGTAGGGGAGACCGATTACGCCGCCGACTATCGCGCAGCGCGGGTCCGGGCGCCGGGTTATGAGCCGCCGACGCCCGAGAGCCTGTCGCTGATCGCATTCGAGCGCGCGCTCGCCGATGCCGGGCTCGAACGCGGGGACATCGACGGGGTCACGACCTCGTTCATTTACGGCGGCCCCGAGCCCGAGGAGACCGCCGCCCTGCTCGGGGTGAGCCCGCGCCTTTGCGCCGCTAACGGCAACATCATGGCAGGCCCGCTCCCCACCGTCTGCGCGCGTATCGCAGCGGGCGAGGCGGACACGGTCGCGATGATCTACGCCTCGGTCGGCCGGGGCACCAACCGGCGCTACGGCGGGAGCACTTATGCGGACGTCTCGGGCACGCCGCAGTCCTACTATTATTACCACCCCTGGGGCTGGAGCCCGCAAGCCGCGCACTGGGCGATGATGTTCTCGTACTATCAGGCGCAGTACGGCGTGAGCGAGGCCGATCTCGGCACGGTGGCAATGCAGGTCCGCGCACACGCGGTGCGGCACCCCAACGCGGTCATGCAACAACCGATGAGCATCGACGATTATCTGGCGGTTCGCTACATCGTCCAGCCGCTCCGCCTGTTCGACATCTGCATGGTCAACGACGGCGCGGTTTGCCTGATCGTGCGCCGCAGCGACCTTGCGAAAGCCGCGGCGAAGTCGCCGGTTCTCGTTGCGGGATGGGGCGAAGGCCGGGTTCACGGCAACAAGATGGAGGCACTGGTGCGCGATCGTTTGGCCGGACCGACCGTCGCGGCACGTGACCAGGCGCTGGCGATGGCCGGGCTGGAATTGAACCATATCGGACATTTCGAGGGCTATGACGCCTCGACCTTCCACCTTATCGGTCAGCTCGAAAGCATGGGCTTTACCCCGCCGGGCAGTGGTCTCGACTTCTGCAAGGCGGGGGAAATGGATGTCGCCGGACTGATGCCGACCAACGTCGGCGGCGGCAACCTGTCTGGTTCGTATATGCATGGCTGGAGCCAGGTCGTCGAGATTGTCCGCCAGCTGCGCGGCGAGGCGCAGGGCCGTCAGATCGGCGGGCTCGAGGCGTCGCTGTCGTCGCTGGCGCAGACCGATCAGGTCCACCCGATCGTGTTCACGAGGGCGGCATGAGCGGCGGCGGGCCAGTGCCGGGCGCCGCGCCGGAACTCCGTCCCGACCGCACGCTCGGCCCCGGGCACGACGAATTCTGGAACTGGTGCGCCAGGGGCGAACTCAGGCTTCAGGCCTGCGAGGAGCATGGCCACATCTCGTGGCCGGTAACCACCGCATGCAACACGTGCGGCAGCACGCGGCTGGTATGGCAGGCGCTATCCGGGCGCGGCACGGTCGTCAGCTGGTGCAGCTTCGCGCGCGATTACTACGATGGCGTTCTGCCATTGCCGTGGCCGGTGATCGTCGTCGCGCTCGAGGATGGGCCGTTCTTCCTGTCCAACCCGCATGGCTTCGAAGCCGCACCCGAAAGCATTGGTTTGCCGGTCAGACTGAAGTTCCGGGCTTGTCGCGACTCGGCGGGCGACTTTGCCCTGCCCCTGTTCGAGCCTGCCCCGGCCCCCCTGCCCGAGCCGCCACCGCCCGGCTGACATCCGCGTCATGAGCCTCTTCCTCTATGCGGCGGAAGACGGCTCTGGCGCCCGGGCACTGTGGACCAGTGACGGGACGATTGCGGGCACCGTTCGGCTATTGCCGGGCCAGCAGGGAAACTCCTGGCTCTCGCCGCACAATCTGGTCGCGCTGCGCACGGGCATCGCTTTCACCGCGACGGACGCCAATGGCCAGACCAGCTTCTGGATCAGCAGTGCCGCTCTGGGCGGCAGCGTGGAGCTTGTCAGCGGCTCGGCCGCGATCGATCCGAATAGCGTCGCCCCGCTCGGAAGCGGCTTCCTATTCACCGCGAACGATCCGGGCGGCAAGCAAGCGTTGTGGTTCAGCAATGGAAGCCAGGCGGGGACCGCGATGCTGCTCGACGGCGCTCCGGGCTCGGGCGGTCTCGCGCCGCAGGGGTTCTTCACGTTCGCCGGGCGGGTCCTGTTCGCGGGAAACGATGCATCGGGCATGCAGGGTCTCTGGATCACCGACGGGGCTAGCGGCGGCACCGCCGAAGTGCTGGCCGGCGCGCAAGGGAGCTACAGCCTCTCCCCGTCCAACGAGGCCACGCTCGGCGCGCACGTGTTGTTCGAAGGCAGGGATTCGTCCGGCGGCACCGGAGTGTGGATCACCGATGGCACATCGGCAGGCACGCACGATCTGCTCGGCGGCATGGTGGGAGGTCACGCCCTCGCGCCGTCCGCGCTGGCGGTCAACGCGGGCCGCGCGCTGTTCAGCGGCGCCGATGCGAGCGGGATGCGCGGGCTATGGGTGACCGACGGCACCGCCGCGGGAACCGCCGAGATCGTGACGGGCGTTCAAGCCAGCGCCTCACTCGATCCCAAGGGCATCACCGCATTCGATACGCGCTGGGCCTTCACTGCCCGTGACAGCTCGGGATCGCCCGGCGTGTGGGTCAGCGACGGCACCGCCGCCGGATCGATCGAGATTCTGGCCGGCAGGAACGGCGCCTATTCCTCCGCACCATACGGACTGACCGCGTTCGGCAAATGCCTGTTGTTCGCAGCGACGGATGCGGACGGCAACGTGGGCCTGTGGGCGACCGACGGCAGCGTCGCCGGCACGCAGGAGATCGCGGCGGGCACACAAGGCATCGCGAGCCTGATGCCCAGCGGAATCGTCGAGGCCGGATCGGCGGTCTACTTCACCGGCAACGACATCAGCGGCGGCCGCGGGCTGTGGGTGACCGACGGCAGCAC
>CAJCHR010000339.1 GCA_903970225.1 Actinobacteria bacterium 21-64-8
GATGGCGGCGACGGTGGCGGAGATCACCCAGCGCGTGTCGGAGGCGGCGTCCGCGGCCGGGCAGGCGCTGGCCGAGGCGCGCACCGCGCTCGACGCTCGACGCATGCGAAAGGACACGCTGCAGCAAGTACGCGATGCCGCCGCAAGCGCACTCGCTGGCGCCAAGGCCGAACTCGCCGGGATCGAGCGCGAGCACGGCGCGCTGCTGCGCGACCGCGAATCGCGGGCAAAGCAGGCGAAAGGCCAGCACGGACTGCCCGCCGCGATCGACCGGCTTAAAGTCGCGCCGGGCTACGAACGCGCGCTGGCGGCGGTGCTGGGGCGGGATGCCAGGGCGCTGCTCGGCCCCGCGCCCAGGGATGCCGATGGGCGCTACTGGACCGGCGCGGCGGCGCCCCCGCCGGTGGAGGAGAGCCTGGCCGCACAGGTCAAGGAATGCCCATCGGAATTGGCGGCGCGGCTCGCGTTGGTCCACCTTGCCGAGACCGACGATGGCCGCATTCTGGCTCCCGGCGAATGGCTCGTCACCCGCGCCGGACGGCTCCGTCGCTGGGACGGTTTCGTCGCCGCCGGCGAAGGCGCCGCCGAAGCCGCACGGCTCGAAGCGGAGAACCGTTTCGCCGAACTCGATGCCGCTCTGCCTGCCCGGCGCGCGGCGACTGTCGAGGCACAGGCCGCCCAAGATGAGTCGCAAGACGCTCTCGCCGCGCTTCAGCGGGATCTGATCGCAGGCGAACGCGCGCTCGCGGCCGCCGCCGATGCCGAACGCTCGGCATTGCGCGAACTCGACCGCGCGGAGGATGCCAAGGCACGCCAGCAGGCGCGCCGCGCCGAACTCGAAACAGCAGGCGGGGAACTTGCCGAGCGCCTGCGCGATGCGGAAAGCGACGCCGCCGCTGCCGAAGCCAGGCGCCAGTCGCTCCCCGATCCCGCCGAGGGCCGCGCCGCGCTCGACGCCGCGCAAGGCCGCCACAATGCGGGGCGGCAGGCGATGCAGGCTGCGACCGCGGCACTTTCGGCGCACGATCAGGCGCTCTCGGCCCGCCGGGAGCGCGCCGCCGCGCAGCGCTCCGACGTCAAAGGCTGGCAGGCCCGCGCCGGGGACGCCGCGAAGCGCCTCGCCGGTATGGCGCAGCGCTTCGAGGAGATCGAAGCCGAGCGCGCGGTCGCTGGCGCGAAGCCCCCGGCGCTGCTGCGCGAGATCGAGGAAGGCGCGGCGATCCGCACACGCGTCGCCGCCGATCTCGCCACCGCTGAAGCCGCGCTCGCCGCTGCCGACACCGCCGGGCGGCATGCCGATACGACGCTGGCCGCCGCGACCGAAACGCTTGCTGCCGCCCGCGAACAACGCGCCGCCGCCACGGCGCGCGCCGAGTCGGAGGAACAGCGCCGCGCCGAGTGCGCACGCCAATCGGGTGACCGTTTCCAGTGCCCGCCCCCGCTGCTGCCCGAGCGCTTCGGCTTCGCCGCCGCCGACGTCGGCCCCGCCGAGCAGGAAGCGGCAACGCTCGACCGGCTCAGCGCCGACCGCGAGCGGCTTGGCCCGGTCAACCTCGTCGCCGCCGACGAACTGGCCGAATCGGAATCGCGCCAGAACGAGGCGCTGGCCGAACAGGGCGAACTGACCGAGGCGGTGCACCGCCTGCGCGGCTCGATCGGCAGCCTCAACCGCGAAGGCCGCGAGCGATTGCGCGCCGCGTTCACCGAAGTCGACACGCACTTCCGCCGGCTGTTCACGCGGCTGTTCCAGGGCGGGCAGGCCGAACTGGCGCTGGTCGATTCGGACGATCCCCTGGAGGCGGGCCTCGAAATCCTGGCCCAGCCGCCGGGCAAGCGGCTGCAATCGCTGACGCTGCTGTCGGGCGGCGAGCAGGCACTGACGGCCGTCGCGTTGATCTTCGCACTGTTCCTGACCAACCCCGCGCCGATCTGCGTGCTCGACGAAGTCGATGCGCCTCTGGACGACGCCAACGTCGAACGCTTCTGCGACCTCCTCGACGTGATGGTGAGCGAAACCGAGACCCGCTACCTGATCGTCACCCACAACGCCGTGACGATGAGCCGCATGCACCGCCTGTTCGGCGTGACGATGATGGAAAAGGGCGTCTCGCGGCTGGTGAGCGTCGATCTTGGCGGGGCTGAGGAGCTGCTCGCGGCGGAGTAGGTTGACAATTTTTGGCGTTACATTAAATTGCGATGCTGGAGCTGATAATGGCTTTGCATGAACCCGACAGCTGGGACGTCCGTAACCGAACGACCGCCCGAGGTGTGTAATGCGAATTGAATATGACGATGCTAAGCGGCAGTGGACGCTTGAAAATCGCGATCTAGATTTCGAGGATGCCGGTAAGGTTTTCGACGGAGCTGAGTACACCTGGGCAGACGATCGTCCCTTCGACTATGGGGAAGTCAGATACAACACCTTCGGCAATCTCGATGGGCGCCTAGTGGCCCTGACTTGGACGATCCGCGGAGGCAATCGCCGCATCATTTCGATGAGAAAAGCCAATGAACGCGAGCAAACCTTCTACAAGCGAACCATGGACTGATCCTGACGATGCACCTGAGTGGACGGAAGACCATTTCCGCTACGCCCAGTTCTCGATCGGCGGAAAGGTCATTCGCGAGGCGCAGGGCACTTGGACCAAGCCGGGCCCCGGCCGCCCCGTCAGCGCCAATCCCAAGAAACAGGTGACGCTTCGCCTCGATCCGGACGTGGTCGAGACGTTTCGCGCCACCGGCAAGGGCTGGCAGTCCCGGATCAATGCGGAGTTGCGCAAGGCGCTGGGGATTTAGCCCCGCCGCCTCGCCGGTTCCCTTTCGCGCGGTTCCCCGCTAACCGCCGCCGCTATGTCTGAGACCCTTACGCTCCACGCCGCCTTCGCCGGCCATGTCGCCGCCGCGCTCGATGCGCTCGAGACGGCGGGTACGTTGCCCACCGGGCTGGCGCGCGGGAACGTCACTGTCGAGCCGCCACGCGATGCTTCGCATGGCGATCTTGCGACCAACGCCGCGATGGTGCTCGCCAAGCCCGCCAAGACCAATCCGCGCGCGCTGGCCGAGGCGATCGCCGGCGAGCTCGCGAAGGTGCCCGAGGTCACCGCTGCCGAGATTGCGGGGCCGGGATTCATCAACTTGCGGCTCGCGCCGGGCGTGTGGCTCGACGAACTGCGCGCGATCGCGCGGCTCGGCGCAGATTATGGCCGCTCCACCATCGGCGCGGGGATGAGGGTCAACGTCGAGTACGTCTCCGCCAACCCGACCGGACCGATGCACATGGGGCACTGCCGCGGTGCGGTGGTCGGTGACGCGCTCGCGAGCCTGCTCGAGTTCGCCGGGCACAAGGTGATCCGCGAGTACTACGTCAACGACGCCGGCGCCCAGGTGCAGGTGCTCGCGCGCTCGGTGCACCTCAGGTACCGCGAGGCGCTGGGCGAGGACATCGGCGAGATTCCCTCGGGGCTCTATCCGGGCGACTACCTCGTCCCGGTCGGCCGGGCGCTCGCCGGCGAATTCGGCGATATGTACGTCGCCGCGCCCGAGCATGACTGGCTCGCGCTGTTCCAGACCCGCGCCGTCGCGGCGATGATGGACATGATCCGCGCCGATCTCGCGCTGCTCGACATTCGTCACGAAGTCTTCTCGTCCGAGGCGGCGCTGCACGCGACGGGCAAGCTCGAGGAAGCCGAGTCATGGCTGCGTGCGCACGATCTGGTCTATGACGGCGAGCTCGAGGCGCCAAAAGGCAAGACGATCGAGGATTGGGAACCGGTCGCGCTGCCGCTGTTCCGCTCGACCAGGTTCGGCGATGATCAGGACCGGCCGATCAAGAAGTCCGACGGCAGCTGGACCTATTTCGGCGCCGATCTTGCCTATCACTTCGAGAAAGCGCGGAGCGCCGATGCGCTGGTCGATATCTGGGGCGCAGATCACGCAGGCACGGTCAAGCGGATCAAGGCGGCGGTCGCGGCGATGACCGGGGCGGACGGCAAGGCCACCCCGTTCGAGATCAAACTGGTGCAGATGGTCCAGCTCCTGAAAGGCGGCGAGCCGTTCAAGATGTCGAAGCGCTCGGGCAACTTCGTGACGCTCGCCGACGTGGTCGAGATGGTCGGCAAGGACGTCGTGCGCTTCACTATGCTGACGCGTAAGCCCGAGGCGCAGATGGACTTCGACTTCGACAAGGTGGTCGAAGCGTCGAAGGAAAACCCGGTGTTCTACGTCCAGTACGCTCACGCCCGCGTGCGCTCGACGCTGCGCAAGGGCGCGGCCGAGGGGTTCGCGTCATCCGACGCCGCGCTCGGCCGACTCGGCGACGAGGAGCTCGACCTGATCCGCCTCGCCGGGCAGTTCCCGCGGCTGGTCGAAGCCGCGTCTGCCGCGCGCGAGCCGCACCGTGTCGCGTTTTTCCTCCACGATTTGGCTGCCGCGTTCCATGCCTACTGGAATTTGGGCAACGATCGGACCGATAAGCGCTTCATCGTTGCCGGAGACCCCGAGCTCACTGGCGCACGGCTGTTTCTGGCCGAGCAGGTCGGGCAGCTCGTGCGCAACGGGCTCGCGCTGCTCGGCGTGGAGGCGGTCGAGGAGATGTAACCATGATGGCGGTGAAGGTGCCCGGCGGAGGATCTTATGATGCCGAGCTGCCGCTCGACCTCGGTGACCGCCTGCCGTGGCTCGAAGGCGATGACGAGGCCGAGCGCGATACCGGCAGCGGCCGGGTCATCGCAGCGCTGGCGGTGCTGCTGATCTTCATCGGCCTTGCGGGTGGCGGGCTCTGGTATCTGCGGCATCGGCAGCAGGCGGCGGCGATGGCGGTCGCAGGCGGCGTGATCAAGGCGCCGCCCGGTCCCTACAAGGTGTTGCCCAATGCTCCCGGAGGGACGCTCGCGCGCGGAACCGGTGATTCGGCCTATCAGGTGGCGCAAGGCAGGAACGCGCGCGGAGACGCAGCACAAAACACCGCACCCACCGATCTGGCGACGCCCCCAGCGGCCGCTTCGGGCACGTCGGGGTTTGGGGTACAGATCGGCGCTTACGGAACCCGCGACGATGCCGAGAAGGCCTGGCCGACGCTCACCGCGCGTTACCCGGTGCTGTCCGGCCTCGGCCACCGGGTGGTAGAAGGTCAAGGCGATCTAGGGACGGTGTTCGGATTGCAGGCCGTGACGGCGACCGGCTCCGGGGCGGCCAATCTGTGCGCGCAGTTGCGCGCGGGCGATCTCAAATGCGAGGTGAAGCGATAGCGAACGCGCGCCCGTTCGGTTCGGCGCGTCAGATCAGGTGCAGATTCCCCGGAATCGTGCCCAGTTGTGCCCCTCCGGTGATCGTGATGCCGTCTAGCGACCAGGTCGCATAATGACCCGAAGAATCCGCGAACACGATGTCGGCCTTTCCGTCCTGATTGACGTCGGCGATCTTCGCGACCTGCCAGCTTCCACCCGGCGCGCCGATTGTGCCCCCCCCGATGATCTGCGTTCCGTTCATGGTCCATGCCGCGAGCAGGCCTGACGAATCTTCGAACACGAGGTCTGACTTGCCGTCGCCGTTGATGTCGCCGACCCCCACGACATGCCACGTACCGCCGGGATTGCCGATGCTGCCACCGCCGATGATATGGGCGTCGTTCAACAGCCACGCGGCGAGGTTGCCGCTCGCGTCCTGGAAGATCAGGTCCGCCTTGCCGTCGCCGTTGAGATCGCCCGTGCCGACGAACGTGAAGCCAGCAGCCGGGGCAATCGCGCCGCCGCCCACGATTTGGCTGCCGTTAAGGTCCCAAGTTGCGTAAACGCCCGTGGCCGCGTTCTCGAACAACAGGTCCGCCTTGCCGTCCCCGTTGAAGTCGGCGGTGGCCAGCCAGTGCCAGTCCGCACCAGGATTGCCGATGACGCCCCCGCCGAAAAGCGTGATCCCGTTGGTCGTCCAGGTCGCGAGCGTACCATCGTTGCCCTGGAACAGGATATCCGTCCCGCCGCCGCCGGTGAAGTCGGCAACGGCCAGCGGGTGCCACGCGCTTCCGGGCGCGCCATAAGCCCCGCCGCCGATGATCGCGTCGGCGGAGACCTGCCACCCTGCGATCGAACCGCTCGCGGTGTCCTGAAACAGCAGATCGGCGGTGTGCTGCGCCGCCGTACCGTTGACGTTCTCGATCTGCGCGGTGAGCCAAGCTGCCAGCACGTCGTGCCCGGCCTGATCGGGGTGAGTCCCGTCGAACTTGGTAAAGGCGACGCCGCTGGGATCGAGGAAGTGAACCTGCGGGAAAAGCGCCGCCGCGCTTTCGATCTCGGCGAGCCCCGTCGGATAAATCACGCTGTTGGGCGCGTCGACGTTCCAGCCGGCCACCACAAAGATTTCGGCATTCGGCACGCCTTGGGTCAGCTTGGTCAGCACATCGACGACCGCAGCGTAGATGTCCGGGCTGTCTCCGTCGTTCAGACCCATCGCGATGACGTAGATATCGCCCTGCGGCGCAACCCCGTCGGTGGCGACCCGGTCCTCGAGACTCGGGCGACCGTCGAAAGACCGCTCCCAGCCGGTCGAGCCCAGACCCGATATCCATACGTCGCTGAAACCAAGCGCACGCCCCGTCAGTGATGCGAAGCCTTGCCCGGTCGAGAGCGCGCCGGTTCCTTCGGTGAAGCTGTCTCCCAGAAACACGATCCGTTTTCCCGGGTCGGGAATCGCCTTGATCGAGCTGCCCGCAGGCAGGATCATCCCGCCGAAGTCGCCCCCGCCGTTATAGACCAGCTCGATGTCGTGCATGCCGGGCGAGAGAGCGAGTCCGGACAAGTCCACCTTGATGAAACGAAGCGTCCCGTCCGAGGCCACGTTCATCTCGCCGCCTTCGACTAGCTTGCCGTCGACGACGACATCGAAATCGGCATTCGAGCCGGCCCCGATCTCAAGCACCTGGAAGCTCTGCGCGTCCGTTTCGAATGCGACCCCGGCCGCGGCGCCATAGCGCGTTCCATCGGCGTAAGTGATGTTGGTGACGACCCCGAAGAACTCGATCGGCCAGGTCGATCCCATCGGCGCCGGTACGCCGCCGAGGTAGGTTATCGCGGGATCAAACGCCGTTACGCTGAGCGAGTCGAAAGGCGATCCGACGATCGCCGGGCCAACGGTAATATCTACAGATCCGGTCAAAACGCCCCGCGTGAGAAATGCCGTCGAGATTCCGACCCGCAATTTGCATGCAGGTACTTGATAGGTCCTCTCGCCGCATCATGGCAACGGGTTTGACGGCAGATACCTGTCGTTGCGCTGTCCACATCCCAGAGCACCCCGTGCGCTTGCCCAGCCTTCGCAATTCTGCGATTCTCGGCCCATGGTACCGGCGATCTTCGGCCTCGCGGGCAAGTCGCTGAGCGACGACGAACGCGCGTTTTTCCGCGACTCCGATCCGGCCGGCTACATCCTGTTCGGCCGCAATATCGAGAACCGCGAGCAGCTGCGCGCGCTGACTGACGACTTGCGCGCGATCCACGGCCGCGAGCGGCTGCTCATCAGCATCGATCAGGAAGGCGGCCGCGTCGCGCGGATGAAACCGCCCGAGTGGCGCGCCTGGCCGGCCGGCGAAGTGTTCGACCGGCTTTACGACGTCGCCCCGATCAGCGCGATCGAGGCGGCGCGCGCGAACGCCGAGGCGCTGGCGCTCGATCTCGCCGAAGTCGGGATCACCGTCGATTGCCTGCCGCTGCTCGATGTGCGCCAGCCCGGCGCGCACGATGTGATCGGCGACCGCGCGCTGGGCTCGGAGCCGCTGCGCGTCGCGGCGCTGGGCCGCGCGGTGCTCGACGGGCTCGCACGTGGCGGTGTGGTCGGCACGATCAAGCATATTCCGGGTCACGGCCGCGCTCAGGCCGACAGCCACAAGGAACTGCCGACCGTCACGGTGAGCGAGGAAGCGCTGGAGACCGATCTCGCGCCGTTCCGCGCGCTGGCTTCGGCGCCCGCCGGAATGACCGCGCATGTGCGTTACACCGCGTGGGACGCTGAGAATCCCGCCACGCTTTCGCCGTTCGTGGTGGGCGAGATCATTCGGCGGCGGATCGGTTTCGACGGGCTGCTGCTGACCGACGATCTCGATATGCAGGCGCTGTCGGGCACCGTGCCCGAGCGCGCCGCGCGCGCGATCGCGGCCGGGTGCGACATCGCGCTCAACTGCTGGGCGAAAATGGATGACATGATCGGCATCGCCAAGGTGGCTCCGACGATCGGTGAGGCGGCCGCCGGGCGGCTCGACCGCGCGCTGGCGAGGTGGATCGGCGGCGGACGCCGGAGCGACCAGCGCGCCCTGCTTGCCAAGCGCGATGCGCTGCTGGCTTATGCGGACGCGCCCGCATGAACGAGATCTCGCCGATTCACGGCAAGCCGCTCACACAGGGCGCCTTGGCCGAAGAATGGGACGAGTTCGACGCGGTCACCTCGCACGAGGATGCGCTGCATCTCGAACTCGATGGATGGGAAGGCCCGCTCGATCTGCTGCTCGATCTGGCGCGGCGGCAGAAGGTGGATCTGCGCAAGATCTCGATCCTGTCGCTGGTCGATCAGTACCTCGCCTATATCGATCGGGCGGGGACGATGCGGCTGGAGCTTGCCGCCGATTATCTGGTGATGGCCGCGTGGCTTGCGTACCTCAAGTCGGCTCTGCTGCTTCCGCGTGAGCAACAGCCCGATCCGAGCCCCGAGGAACTGGCGGCACGGCTGCACTTGCGACTCCAGCGCCTCGGCGCGATGCGCGAGGCGGCGGCGCGGCTGATGGCTAGCGACCGGCTCGGCCGCGACGTGTTCGTGCGCGGGGCGCCGGAGGGCCTGCGGCTGGATCGCAAAGCCGTGTGGCAATGCGACTGGTACGATCTCGTCGCCGCTTATGGGCAAGTGAAAGCACGCACCGCGCCGGCGGTCCATGTGGTCAAGGACCGGATGGTGGTGACGCTCGACAGCGCGCTGGCCCGGGTGTCGGCGATGCTCGGCACGCGCCTCGACTGGATCGATCTGCGCGATTTCCTCCCGCCGATGACCGAGCCGCGTCTGCGCAAATCGGCGCTTGCCTCCAGCTTCGTCGCCGCGCTCGAACTGGCGCGAATCGGCAAGGCGGAGCTGGCACAGGATGCGATCTTCGGGCCGCTGCGCCTTCGGCAGGTGCGTGCGTGACTCCGGACGAACTGGTCCGCGCGGTCGAAGCGACCTTGTTCGCGGCGACCGAGCCGATGACCGCAGACCAGATCGCCGCGCATCTCGGCGCAGCGGACGTGCGCCGCGCGCTGACCGAACTGGCCGAACATTATGCGACGCGCGGCATCAACCTCGTCGAGCGCGCCAAACGCTGGCATTTCCAGACCGCGCCCGATCTCGCGCACATCCTGCGGCGTGAGCGCGAGGCGCCGCGCAAGCTTAGCCGCGCGGCCACCGAAGTGCTCGCGATCGTCGCCTATCACGAGCCGGTCAGCCGCGCCGAGGTCGAATCGATCCGCGGCGTGCAGACTGCCAAGGGCACGCTCGACGTGTTGCTCGAAGCCGGCTGGGTGCGTGTGGCCGGACGGCGCGAGGTGCCCGGGCGGCCGGTGATCTACGCCACCACGCCCGCGTTCCTCACCCACTTCGGCCTCGCCTCGCGCCGCGATCTGCCGGGGATCGACGAACTGCGTGCCGCCGGCCTGCTTGATCCGGTAGAGGAGGCAATGGCCGCTTGGGTGCCTGATGGAAATGATGATCCGCCCGCCGCACTGGCAAGCGCGGACGAAAGCTCCTAGATAGAAAGTTCGTACATGCGAATGGCGAGGCTGGACGGCCGCGCTGCGGTATCAGGAGTTTGATCGATGGGTCTGTCGCTTCCGCACCTTATCGTGCTCGCGCTGGTGGTGCTGCTGCTGTTCGGGCGTGGCAAGGTTTCCGATCTGATGGGTGAATTCGGCAAGGGAATCAGGAGCTTCAAGGACGGCGTCGCGGACGAGACGACCAACCATACGGTCACGCCGCCCCCCGCCCAGCTCACCGCGCAGCAGACCGCTGCGAACGCGCCGGTTTCCCCGGCCCCGACGGTGAACCCCGAGCCGGTGGTTGAGCACCAGGGCCAACGCTGACACCTGGCCGACTGACCGATGTTCGACATTGCCCCTTCCGAGATGCTGCTGACCGCGATCGTCGCGATCGTGGTCATCGGTCCCAAGGACATGCCGCTCGCGCTGCGCACCGCGGGTCGCTGGATCGGCAAGATGCGCCGCATGTCCAATCACGTCCGCTCGGGCTTCGAGGCGATGATCCGCGAAGCGGAGATGGAGGAGATGGAGCGCAAGTGGCGTGAGCAGAACGAGGCGATCATGCAGGCCAGCCCGATGCCGCCCGAAGGCCTGACGCTGCCGCCCGCCGAAGCGGTCATCGAGCACGCGTCCGGCGAGCATGCGGCTGAGCATCCTAGCGCTGCCGCGGAGGCCGGCGAGCACCGCGACGTGCATCCCGCTCCGCAGATGCTGCCCTGACGTCATGCTGCCGAAGATCCGCGAAATCGACCAGAGCGAGGCGCCGCTGCTCGATCACCTGATGGAGCTTCGCGCGCGGCTGATCCGCTGCATCCTCGCGCTCGGGATCGTGTTCAGCGTCTGCCTTTATTTCGCGCAGAACATTCTGAGCTTCCTGGTGCGCCCGCTCGCCGAGGCGTTTCCCAAGGGCCAGGGCCGACTGATCTACACCAAGCTCTACGAGGCGTTCTTCGTCGAGATGAAGGTCGCGCTGTTCGCGGCCGTGCTGATCTGCTTTCCGATCATCGCCAACCAGCTGTGGGCGTTCGTCGCCCCGGGGCTTTACGCAAAGGAAAAGCGTGCGTTCCTGCCGTTCCTGATCGCGACGCCGGTGCTTTTCACCAGCGGCGCGGCACTCGCGTATTATGTCGTGATGCCGACGGCGTTCCACTGGTTCCTGGGCTTCCAGGGCACGCGCGGCGGGCTGAAGCTCGAGGCCATGCCGACCACGGGCGATTACCTTGCGCTGGTGATGCAGTTCATCCTCGCGTTCGGGGTCAGCTTCCTGATGCCGGTGTTGCTGATGCTGCTCAACAAGGCCGGCATCGTCACCCGCGCGCAGTTCGCGGGCGCACGCCGCTATGTAATCGTGGGCATCGTCGCGCTGGCCGCGCTGATCACGCCGCCAGACATCGTCTCGCAATGCATGCTGGCGGTGCCGATGTTGTTCCTGTTCGAAGGCTCGATGCTGCTGATGTGGTTCGGTGAGCGGCGGGCGGCGAAAGAGCGGGCGGCGGAAGACGTTTCCGCAGCGGAGCCCCATCCTGCCGAGTAGGGACGCTCTCGCGCGGCATGGCCGGAAAGCCGTGCCGATCCTTGGCGAGATCATCGTCAATTTCGTGCTTCCGTTCCTGATCTACAGCGCGCTCGACACGCGGCTGGGCGATGTCGGCGCGTTGCTCGCCTCGTCGGCTCCGCCGATCCTGTGGAGCGTGATCGAGCTTATCCGGCATCGCCGGATCGACGCGCTGTCGCTCCTGGTGATCGCGGGCATCGTGCTGTCGATCGCCGCCGCGTTCGGCACGGGTTCGGCGCGGGCGTTGCAATTGCGCGAAAAGCTGGTGACCGGGCTGATCGGGCTGGTGTTCCTGGGCTCCGCTCTGATCGGCAAGCCGCTGATCTACGAACTCGCGGTCGCAGGCATGCGCCGCAAGGGATCAGGCAGCGTCGAAGAATTGGCGCAGTTCCAGCAGTTGAGGGACCGTCCGCAGTTCCGGCGCACGATGATGCTGATGACGCTGGTCTGGGGGATCGGACTGGTCGTCGACGTGGCATTCGGCATCGTGCTGGTGTTCAGCCTGAGCATCCGCGAATACCTTCTGGTGGGCCCGATCGTCGGCTACACCTTCATGGGCGGGCTCAGCCTGTGGACCTTCTGGTACTCGCGCCGCGCGAAAAAGCGCGGTGACGAGCGGCGCGCGGCAGAGGCCCGTGCAGCAGAGCAATCGCGCGATCGGTCAACCGCGGCGGCCCAGCCATAGGGTCAGCCCTTCGTTGCGCATTCTGAAATCAGATTTTGCGCCTCGCAGCTGTTCTCCTGCAACTTGAAACAGGCGATGATTGCGCAGTTTGGCGAGGAGCATGCCCGCGTGGCGGACGACATCGAACTTGCGACAAGCAACAAGGCGCTGGTGGCGGCCAGTTTCGAGCGATGGCAGGCAGGCAAAGGAAGCCCGTTCGAGCTGCTCGCGGACGAAACCGACTGGACCATCGTCGGTTCGTCACCGTTGTCGAAGACTTATCGCAGCAAGCAGGCGTTCCTCGACGCGGTGATCCTGCCGTTCAACGCGCGCATGGCGACGCCGCTGGTGCCCTCGATGCGCGGGATATATGCCGACGGCGACACGGTGATCGCGTTCTTCGACGCGTCGGCGACGACCAGGGACAATCAGCCTTATCGCAATACCTACACGTGGTATTTCCGCATGAAGGACGCGAAAGTCGTCAGCGCCACCGCGTTCTTCGACACGCGCGAGTTCGACGAATTCTGGAACCGCGTCACGCCGCGCTGATCGGAAGCCTGCGCGTCTGCGCTGATCCACCTACTTTGCCGGCGAGGGCGGGCCTACCGCAACCTGGATCGCCTGCTCGGAGCGCGCCATGCGCGTCGCGCAAGCCGTCATCTGCGTGCCTGCGGCCTTGGGATCGATCGTCGGTCCCTCACGGCGGATCGCGGCGGCGACACTGGCAGGACTCGCGCGTCCGTCGAGCCGTCCGAGGTAGAAGGTCAGCGTGGCGGCGGCCAATTCGCGGGCCTTGGGATCGGTCGCCTTTTTCGCGAACGCATTGCTGAGGATGAAGCAGCGAACGTCATCGCCCGGTGCGGCTGGAGGCGCCGGTGCAGCCAGAACGGATGCCGGCGAGGCCAGTGCGGCGATGCAGATGATGGCGGCAGTCGTGATCTTATGCATTCGAGAAGCTCCAGGAATTCGCCGCGCACTTTGATACGCCGGGCGTTGAATCAGATTCCAGATCGGAAGAGCACACGTCT
>CAJCHR010000340.1 GCA_903970225.1 Actinobacteria bacterium 21-64-8
GCTGCGCCGGATCGACGATGCGGCCGAGCGCGCCTGGGCCGCCGAATGGATCGCGGCGCTGCTCGGCGCCGAGAAGGTCGCAGTCACGCCTGAGGTGAAGGACGCTGTCTGGTCGGCGCTCGGCAACCTCGCCTCTGCCCCGGAGCAAGAACGCACCATGACCGGACTGGCGCTGCTGCTCCAGTCGAATGCGCTGCGCACCGCGATCCAGCCTTATACCCTCGACGGTCCGCATGGCGCGCTGCTCGATGCGAGCGAAAGCGAGTTCGCGCTGGCCGATGTGCAGTGCTTCGAGACCGAGGCGCTGCTCGGGCAAGCCAGCGTGGTTGCTCCCGTGCTGACCTACTTGTTCCACCGGCTCGAGGAGCGGTTCGACGGCCGGCCGACCCTGCTGGTCCTCGACGAGGCCTGGATCTTCCTCGACCACCCGCTGTTTGCCGCGCGCATTCGCGAGTGGCTCAAGACGCTGCGCAAGAAGAACGTCGCGGTGCTGTTCGCGACGCAGAGCCTCGCCGATGTTTCTGCCAGCAGCATTGCGCCCGCGATCATCGAGAGCTGTCCCCAGCGCATCCTGCTGCCCAATGACCGCGCGATCGAACCCCAGAGCCGGCAGGCCTATGAGCGCTTCGGGCTCAACGATCGCCAGATCGAGCTGATCAGCCGCGCGACGCCCAAGCAGCACTATTACCTCCAGTCCGCTCGCGGAAACCGGCTGTTCGAACTCGGCCTGGGGCCGATCGCGCTGGCGCTGTGCGGCGCCTCCGATCCCGCGAGCCAGAAACGCATCGACGCAGTGCTCGCCGAACATGGCCTGGACGACTTCGCCGCGCGCTTCCTCGAGACCGCCGATCTTGGATGGGCGGCCGAGCTGCTCGCCGACTTTCCCGCTTCCTGAGCCTCCAGCCCCCGAAAAGGAGATCTCCATGTCCAGAGCTATCCCTCTCAAGAAGTATCTTATCGCAAGCACCCTCTGGCTCGGCGCAGCCGGGGCGGTGATCACGAGCGTGATCGTGCCCAGCGAGCCGGCACAGGCCTTCATCGTGTTCGATCCTTCCAACTACAGCCAAAACATCCTGACCGCCGCGCGAACGCTGCAGCAGATCAACAACCAGATCACGATGCTTCAGAACCAGGCGCAGAGCCTGATCAACCAGGCCAAGAACCTGACCACGATCGGCTTCCCTGAACTGGCAGCGATCACCCAGACCCTTCAGCAGATCGACAAGCTGATGGCGCAGGCCCAGCAGATTCAATTCCGCGTCGCCACGCTCGACCAGCAGTTCAAGTCGATGTTCCCGACCAGCTTCAACCAGCTGCTGACCAACAACCAGCATGTGGTCGACGCGCGGGCCCGGCTCGACACGTCGATGGCTGCCTACAAGCAGACGATGACCGTCCAGGCGCAAGTGGTCGAGAACATCGCCGCTGACGAGACGACGCTGAACGGCATCGTCGCGCGCAGCCAGGGCGCGCAAGGCGCTCTTCAGGCGCAGCAGGCCACCAATCAGCTGCTCGCGCTCGTCGCCAAGCAGCAGTTCCAGCTCCAGAACCTGATGGCCGCGCAGTTCCGCGCAGGCGCGATCGAAAGCGCCAATCGGACGCAGCAGCAAACCGATGCGCAATCCGCGGCAACCAAGTTCCTCGGTTCCGGCAACGCCTACACGCCCCAGTAGGCAGCCGGCCATGCGGCGGCGGCTTTCCTCCCCGCCGTCGCAGCCGCGGGGCGTGTTGCCTCCCCTCCCGACGCGCCCCGCGGCACCCTTTCAAGCTCGTAAAGGACGTCAGCCTTGAACGACCTCAATGTCATCGACCAGTTCATGCAGGCCTTCATCACCTACATCGACAGTGGGTTCGGTCTCTTGGGCCGCGACGTCAGCTTCCTCAGCCGCACGCTGATCGCGCTCGATATCACATTGGCCGGATTGTTCTGGGCGCTCGGCGGCGAAGACAACGTGCTCGGCCGGCTGATCCGCAAGATCCTCTACATCGGTGCGTTCGCGTTCATCATCAACAGCTTCTCCACGCTCGCCGACATCATCTTCCGCTCGTTCGCGCAGGCCGGTCTCACCGCGGGCGGCGGCACGATGACCGCGGCCGATCTGCTCAAGCCCGGGCGGCTTGCCGGCACCGGCTTCTCGGCTGCGTGGCCGCTGCTTCAGCAGGCGAGCCAGCTGATGGGGTTCACCAGCTTCTTCGACAACTTCCTGACGATCATCATCCTGCTGGTCGCTTGGCTGCTCGTCGTGATCGCCTTCTTCATCCTCGCGGTGCAGATGTTCGTCACGATCCTCGAGTTCAAGCTGACCACGCTCGCCGGCTTCATCCTCGTGCCGTTCGCGCTGTGGAACCGCACCAGCTTCCTCGCCGAGCGGGTTCTCGGCAACGTCGTCAGCTCGGGCATCAAGGTCATGGTGCTCGCGGTCATCGTCGGCATCGGCTCGAACTACTTCACGCAGTTCACGACGGCGCTGCAGGGCCACGAGCCCGACATCGGCCAGGCCATGAGCCTCGTCCTCGCAAGCCTCTCGCTGTTCGGGCTTGGCATCTTCGGCCCGGGCATTGCCTCGGGTCTGGTCGCCGGTGCGCCGCAGCTCGGCGCAGGAGCGGCGCTCGGCACCGTGCTTGGCGCGGGCGGCATGATGTACATGGGCGGCGCAGCCGCAGCTGGTGCTGTCGGCGGCGTCGTCGCTGGTGGGCTCGGGGCGATCCGCGCGGGCACCGCGATGGGCTCGGCGGCATCCACCGCCTATTCGCTCGGCCAGGAGGCGAGCGGCTCTTCCACCATCGGCGCAGGGCTCGGCGGCGTAGCGCGGGCCGCGGGCAACGCGACCAAGTCGCGCGCGTCCGCAGCGTTCGGCATCGGCGAGGCTGCCGAGTCCGGTCGCCGGGCGGCGTGGAATGCCCTGAACGGTGCGCCTGCTGCTGCCGCTGGCGCTTCCACAATCGGCGCCGCCGCCGATGCCGGCGCCATGCCCGGTTGGGCACGCTCGATGAAGACCGAGGCTGCGGCCCGTCAACACCGCCAAGCCGCTTTCCACACCATCCAACAGGGCGATAGCGGCGGCAGCGGCGCCAACCCCGACATCAAGGAAAGGGATGACTGATGCTCTTCAAGCGATCTTTGCAGCGGTATGGGCGAACGCCCGAACCTGAGACACCTTATCAACGTGCTGGACAGCTCTGGGACGAGCGGATCGGTTCTGCCCGCGTCCAGGCGCAAAGCTGGCGGCTGATGGCGTTCGGCTGCCTGGGTTTGACCGCCGCACTGTCCGGCGGGCTGCTCTGGCAGTCACTACAAAGCCGCGTAACGCCGTATGTGGTCGAGGTCGACAAGCTCGGGGAGCCGAGGGCGGTCTCGCCGGCTGAGGACGCCTATCAACCGACTGACCCGCAGATTGCCTGGTTCCTGAGCCGGTTCGTCACCGACGTACGGTCGGTGTCGCTCGATCCGGTGCTGATGCGCCAGGAGTGGCTCTCGGCTTACGACTTTGCGACCAAGCGCGGCGCTGTGTTCCTCGGAGACTTCGCGCGAACTTCCGATCCGTTCGCTCAGGTCGGCGAGAAGACCGTCTCTGTCCAGGTAACCAGCGTCGTGCGTGCCTCCGATCGCTCGTTCCAGGTCAAATGGATCGAGACCGCCTATGAGCGCGGCACGCAGACCGGCACGTCGCATTGGACCGCGATCCTGACCGTTGTGCTCGATCCGCCGTCCAGCGCCGACACTCTTAGGAAGAACCCGCTCGGGCTCTACGTCGATGCGGTGGACTGGAGCCGCGAGCTCGAGCCCGGTTCAGCGGCCACTCCGGCAGCTTCGCAGGCCGGTCCATCGCCGACAGAGGCGCCGTCGGACGTGCCGCTTGGCAGCCCGCTCGATCCCCACCCAGATCAGTCCCAGCAGCCGCAAACGGAGACACGCCCATGAAGACCGTGATCATCGCGGCGCTCGCGAGCGCCGCCATCGCCTCAACTCCGCACGCCATCATCCCGCCCAAGCCGGCGGGGAATAAGCCCCCGGTTGCCGAAGCCGCCCCCACTCCTCCACCAACGACCCCAGCGCCGCCTCTCACGCATCATCACAAGGCGCGGACATCCGCGGCAGAGCTTCGCGTTCGCGCGGCCAATCGTGCGGCAACCCTGGAGCCAGCGGCGAACGCGTACATCAATGCGGTGCAGGTCTACCCGTTCAGCGACGGCGTGGTGTTCCACGTATTCACGGCGCCGGGACAGGTTACCGACATCGCATTGCAGCCCGGCGAGACGCTCGGCGCCGTTGCGTCAGGCGACACCGTGCGCTGGATCATCGGCGACACCACCAGCGGTGCCGGCAGCGACAAGCGTACGCATGTGCTGGTGAAACCGTTTACCGCTGGTCTTTCGACCAACGTCGTCATCACCACCGACCGGCACGTCTATCATCTTACGCTGACGAGCAGTGAGCGCACTGCGATGGTGGCGCTGTCCTGGACGTATCCGCAAGACCAACTGATCGCGCTCAAGGCGGCAGCGGAACAAGCACGCGCCGCAGAGCCCGTCGCGAGCGGCTTGTCGGTCGAGCAGCTCCACTTCGACTACACGATCTCTGGCGATCAGCCGACGTGGCGACCGCTCCGCGCGTTCGACGATGGCCGTCAGACATTCATCGAGTTTCCGGCGAGCTTGGCCACCGGTGAGGCGCCCCCTCTGTTTCTTGTCGATGCGAAGGGTACTGCGAGCCTCGTGAACTATCGGCTGCAGGGCCGCTTCTATGTGGTCGATCGGCTGTTCGACGCGGCTGAACTGCGGCTCGGGCTCAAGCATCAGGACGTTGTGCGGATCAGCCGTGCCGACGGCGCGGACACGCGGCGGAGGACGTCATGACTGAAGCCGTCTTGACCGAGGGCGTCGCGACGACACCGCCCGCCAAACTCGATCCCGAAGCTCTGACGATCCGCGGAAGGCCGCCGCGCGCGATCCGCTTCAAGCGCGGCGCGATTATCGGAATCGCTGCGGTGGGATCGGTCAGTATCGCGTCGGTGACGTGGATGGCGCTGAAGCCGCGCCTGTTCCATCGCGGCGATACGCAGCAGGAGATGTCGCAGCCGAACGCGGTTTCGACCGCCGACGCATTGAACAGCGCGCCCAAGACTTACGGCGACGTGCCGCAGCTCG
>CAJCHR010000341.1 GCA_903970225.1 Actinobacteria bacterium 21-64-8
CTGCCGCTGACGCGGTCGGCCCACAGCGTGCGAACCATCGCGCGCGCACCGTCGAAGCCCCGTTCACGAAAGCATGCGCCGATCAGCGCTTCCATCGCATCACCCAGGATATTGTCGCTGTTCTCGCCGCCGTCGTCGCGCGCCTGCTTTCCCAGCTTGATCTGTTTGCCGAGGCCGAATTCGCGCGCCACTTCGGCGCAGGTCACGCCGCTGACCAGCGTGTTGAGCCGCTGCGACAGCGCGCCTTCCTTGTCATTGCTGCCGATGGACAGCCATTCTGCGATCGCCAGGCCGAGCACGCGGTCGCCGAGGAATTCCAGTCGCTCATATGTGCGCTTGTCGCCGGTGCTGCCGTGAGTCAGCGCCTCGGTCCACAAGGCTTCGTCGATCGGCTCGAACCCGGTTACCTTCGCGATGAACGCCCGGGTTTCCTCACCCAGCGGCATCCTAGAAAGTACCACCGATCCTCTGCCACCGGGCCGCCGTGAACCAGGTCCAGGGCAGGAACCAGTTGGACGAACCATCGGTCGAGAACATCATCAGCGAAGCGCGCCCGACAAGGTTCGTTTGCGGCAACATGCCCACGCCGCCCTCTTCGACCGTGAACCGGCTATCCAGCGAATTGTCGCGGTTGTCGCCCATCACGAACACGCTGCCCTCCGGCACGAGAACCGGCGGGGTGTCGTCACGCGCGCTGATAGTCAGGTCGAGCACATTGTAGCTCTTGCCGTTCGGCAGCGTTTCCTTGAACTGGGGATAGCTGCACAGGCCGCTGCCGTCGGGCAGGTGTTTCTCGTAAATCGGAAGATAGCACTGCGTGTTGGGCGAGATCGGCACGGTGAAGTCGGCGATGTGCACTTTGGGCACAGGCTTGCCGTTGATCTGGAGCTGGCCGCCGATCATCTGGATCTGGTCACCAGGCAGGCCGATCACCCGCTTGATCCAGTCCTGGCTCGGGTTGGCGGGGGCCTTGAAGATCACCACGTCGCCGCGCTCGGGCTGGCGAGCCAGGATACGGCCGGGGATCAGTGGCAGGTTAAACGGCAGCGAATACTTCGAGTAGCCGTATGGCCATTTCTCGGCGAGCAGATAGTCCCCGTCGAGCAGCCGCGGCAGCATCGACTCGCTTGGGATATTGTACGGCGAGATCACGAAGCTGCGGAACACGATGACGATGACCGCCAACTTGATCAGGAATGCGAGGAAGCTTTCTTCCTTCTTTTCCTTTTTGGCGGGCGGCGCCGGGTTCACCGTGGTGGAAGCCGCGCCTGCGGGGGGGGTCTCGCTCATCGCGCGACACTTGGTTTGAGCACTGCGGAACGTCAAGGGAATTGGTCCGCTATGGGTCAGGCCGGCAAACCGCGCGCGATACTTTTCGCGCGGTGGACTTCGCTCCTGCGGCATGCATAAAGCCCCGGTCGCGATGCGGGTGGATTACGAGGAATCACGAATGACCCAGGCTGTTCAGACCCAGTGGGACGCGCTGCGTGCGCTTCCGAAGCCCAAGCTTACCGAGCTGTTCGCGGCCGATCCGGACCGCCTGAGCATGCTGTCGAAGAAGCTCGATCTGGCGGGTGACGGCATCCTGTTCGACTGGTCCAAGACCCACCTCGATGCTGCGCACATCGATGCGTTTCTCAAACTGTCCGAAGCCGCTGGCTTTGCAGAGCGCCGCGCGGCGATGTTCGCGGGTGAGCATATCAACACCACCGAAGACCGCCCGGTCGAGCACACCGCGCTACGCGGCGTCGGAAAGCCGGAATCGGTGGCCGAAGCGCAAGTGTTCCAGACGCGGATGGCAGAACTGGTCGGCGCGATCCACAAGGGCGCGCTGGGCGAGGTCAAGCATCTGATCCACATCGGCATCGGCGGATCGGCGCTCGGCCCGGCGCTGGCGGTCGACGCGCTGACCCGCGAAGGCGCGCTGGTCGATGTCCATGTCGTCTCGAACATCGATGGCGTGGCGCTGGAGGACGCGTTCAAGAAGTGTGATCCGCACACCACGATGCTCGCGATCGCCTCCAAGACCTTCACCACCACCGAGACGATGGTCAACGGCGAGGGCGCGATCGCGTGGCTCAAGGAAAACGGCGTCGCCGATCCTTATGGCCGGGCAGTGGCGCTGACCGCGTCGCCCGATAAGGCGGTGCAATGGGGTATCGACGAGACGCGCATCCTGCCGTTTTCCGAAGGCGTGGGCGGGCGCTATTCGCTGTGGTCCTCGATCGGTTTCCCGATCGCGATCGCGGTGGGCTGGCCCGATTTCGCGGAGTTCCTCGAAGGCGCCGCCAAGATGGACGTGCACTTTCGCGACACCGACGGGATCGACAACCTGCCGCTTCGCGCCGCGTTCGCGGACCTCTTCTACACCCACCTTCGCGGTACCCAGACCCGCGGCGTGTTCGCCTATGACGAGCGGCTGAAGCTGCTTCCGTCGTATCTGCAACAGCTCGAGATGGAATCGAACGGCAAGTCGGTCACATTGGAGGGCAAACCCGTCGATGGCCCGACAGCACCGATTACCTGGGGCGGCGTCGGCACCGATGCGCAGCATGCGGTGTTCCAGCTGCTGCATCAGGGTACGAACCTGGTCCCGCTCGATTTCATCGCGGCGATCGCACCCGGTGACGACCTCGATCCCGCGCATCACCGCATCCTGCTGTCGAATTGCTTCGGACAGGGCGCGGCGCTGATGGCGGGCAAGACCTCGCCGGACAATCCGGCACGGTTTTACCCGGGCGACCGTCCCTCGGCGACGATCCTGCTTGACGAGCTGACCCCCGGCACGCTCGGCGCCTTGATTGCGTTCCATGAGCACCGAACGTTCGCGAACGGTATCATTCTGGGCATCAACTCGTTCGACCAGTTCGGCGTCGAGTTGGGCAAGGAGATGGCCAAGGCGATCGAGAAGGGCGGCGAAAAGTTCGACCCCTCGACGACCGCACTGCTTGCTGCGGCGGGGATCAAGGCCTGAATATGGCCGAGGTCGGTGTACATGCTGGCCATTGCCACTGCGGCGCGGTGAAGTTCGAGGCGCGTCTGGTAGGCGGCCTCGGCAAACCGCTGCGCTGCAATTGCTCGATCTGCCGGATGCGCGGCGCGGTCATCGTATTTGCCGAGACCGGCGGCATCACGGTCATCGATGGCGAGGACTTGTTGACCGAGTACCGCTTCCACTCCGGCACCGCGCGGCACTTTTTCTGTTCGCGCTGCGGCATTTACACGCATCACCAGCGCCGCTTCGATCCCACGCAGTATGCGGTCAACGTCGCGTGCCTGGAGGGGGTGAGCCCGTTCGATTTTGCCGAGGTTCCGGTGATCGACGGGCACAATCACCCGCGCGATCTGGGCGGCGGTCAGCTCAAAGTGATTGCGGTGCAGAAGCTGGAGCGCTTCTAGCCGGCGGTGATCGGCTTTAACCGGCCGCGCTGGCCTCTCCACCCTGTACCAGACCTTCGCTCGATGCTGCGAGGATCGCGCGCGCTGGAGCAGGTGTTTCGCGCCGCTCCAGCAGGCGCGCGAGCAAGCGGCGACCATCGGGCCAATGGCCCAGATCGGCTTCGCAATTAATGTGACCGACCTCGCCGGCGTCGACCAGTTCGCTGCCCCAAGCGCGCGAGAGCGTCTGGGCGGTCGAGAAACTCATCCATGGGTCGTTGCGGCTGGCGACCAGCAGAGAGGGAAAGGGCAGCGCCTCCTGCGGGGCGGGCGCGAAAGTGGTCAGGCGATCATCCAGCGGGAAGATATCGACCTCCGGGGGCGCAACCAGCAGCGCGCCGATCACGGGACTGCCGTATTCGGGCTGCTCGAGCTTGGCCCACCACGAAACCACATGACAACCGAGGCTGTGCGCCGCGAGCACCACCGGGCGATCGGTATTGAGTGTGGTCGCACGATGGATCGCGAGATTGAGCTGGTTGATCCAGGTGTTGCGGTGAGGCTTGTCCCATTGACCGAGCTCGACGCGGCGACAGTTCTCGTCGTAACGCTCCCATAACGTCTGCCAATGGCCGGGGCCGCTGTTGTCGAGCCCGGGAACCAGCAGGATCAGCGGATCGATATCAGGCGCTCGATCATGATCGAGCGCACTGGGGGCATGTGGGGGGCGGGGAAGGGTGATCTGGCCCATCGTCTCTCTCCTCATGATTGGTTCGCTCGAGCGGTTGACCTCGCTATACAGTCAAGTGATTTGGTAGACAATCGAAGATCGACGGAACGTGTCCTGCACCGGATGTTCGTTACGCACCCGTTCCGCAGCGTCGACGAGCTGAAATGCAATTTGCATTGGCGGGCCGTCGTGAGCGTCACCATAAGCACTGTTCGCGTCGGAATCGGCGCAGTGGAGCGCTTGCATGGCCGACTACGACTACGACCTTTTTGTTATCGGTGCGGGCTCTGGCGGCGTGCGCGCGAGCCGGATCGCGGCGTCTCACGGCGCGCGCGTCGCGGTCGCGGAGGAATACCGCATCGGCGGCACCTGCGTGATCCGCGGCTGCGTGCCCAAGAAGATGCTCGTCTACGGATCGCACTTCGCCGAGGAACTGCAGGACGCGGCCAACTACGGTTGGACCGTGGAAGGCATGAAGTTCGACTGGGCCGTGCTCCGAGACACCGTGCTGCGCGACGTCACCCGGATCGAGACGGCATACACGGCCACGCTCAGCAACAATCAGGTCGAGCAATATCTCGAGCGCGCGACGATCACCGGGCCACACGGGGTCAAGCTCGCCTCCGGCAAGGAATTTACCGCGAAGCTTATCCTGATCGCGACAGGCGCGTGGCCGGTGATGCCCGATTTCCCCGGCAACGAGCACTGCATCACCTCGAACGAGGTGTTCCACCTGCCTGAGTTTCCAAAGCGAGTCGTCGTTCAGGGCGCGGGCTATATCGCGATGGAGTTCGCGGGCATTTTCAACGCGCTGGGCTCGCGAGTCACGGTAATCAACCGCAGCGACGTGATCCTGCGCGGCTATGACGAACAGCTGCGCGATCGGCTGCTGCAGATCACGATGGCGCGCGGGATCGAGTACAAGTTCAACTGCCCGATCACCAAGGTCGAGAAACAGGAGGATGGTTCGCTCCTGGTCCATGCGGGCAAGCTTGATCCGATCCCCGCCGACGTTGTGCTCATCGCCACCGGCCGCAAGCCGAACGTCGCAGGTCTCGGTCTCGAAAGCGCCGGGATCGAACTGGGCGCCAAAGGCGAGATTCCGGTCGACAAGCATGGCCGCACTTCGACCGAGAGCGTCTTCGCAATCGGCGACGTGACCGACCGCATCCAGCTTACACCCGTCGCAATCCGCGAAGGGCAGGCCTTCGCCGATACCCAGTTCGGCGGCAATCCGCACACCGTCGATTATGAATGCGTGCCGAGCGCCGTGTTCTCGCAGCCACCGCTCGCCGCCGTGGGGCTGACCGAAGGCGAGGCGCGCAACGCTTATGGCAACGTGAAAGTCTACTCCTCGGATTTCAGGCCGATGCGCAACGTCTTCGCCGAACGCCACGAGCGCGGGCTCTACAAGCTGGTGGTCGACGCCAACACCGACCGCATTTTGGGCATCCACATGATCGGCCCAGACTCGCCCGAGATCCTTCAGGCAGCGGCGATCGCGGTGAAGGCGGGGCTGAAGAAATCGGACTTCGACGCGACGATCGCGCTGCATCCGTCGATGGCGGAGGAACTGGTGCTGATGCGGTGAGGCTTGGCCGAAGTCTCGCGGTTGGCGAGACTCCGGCCGATCCCTCAGCGGAAGGAGCCGCTGATCGTCACGCCATAGATCCGCGGATCGTTGTAGATCCCGGCGCGGTAGTTCGAGGTATCGATTACGCCGACCAGGTTCTTCTGGTTGGTCAGGTTGCGCACGAACCCGGCGATCTCATACGGTCCGAAGGCGTAACCGGCTTTGATCCCAAGCTCGAAATTGCCGTCCGAAGTGTATTCGACGCTGCGGTACAGGACGTAGTTGGTCTTGCCTTGCATGTTGAAATCGCCGCCGATGAACAGGCGGCTCTTGCTGTCGTCGCCCAGCGGCAGATCGTAGCGACCGCTGATGTTGAGGTTGAAATCCGGCGCGTTGGGGAGCGGGTTGCCGTCGATCTGCGCGAAGTAGTTGGCGCCCACCTTGACCAGCGGGTTGAGCACCGTCTCCGACAGCACGCCGCCCGCCGAGCCCACCTGTGCGAACACGTTGCGATCGTCGATCCGGGTGTGCAGCCAGCTGAAGCCGATGTTGAAGCGCAGGTTCTTGACTGGGCGCACGTCGAGCTCGGCTTCGGCGCCGTAGCCCTTGGCCTTGTTGGCATTGAACAGCACGCCGTTGCCGTTGCTGTCGTTGCCGTTGAGCTGGATGTTGTCGACGACGTAGTAGAAGCCGGTCAGATTGAAGTGCACCGTGTTGTCGAGGAACGTGCTTTTCAGGCCGCCTTCGTAGCTGGTGTTGGTCTCCGAGTTCGCGGTGGTGAATGGCGAATTGAACACCGCCGAACGGCCCTGGATGGTCGGACCGCGGAAGCCGCGCGCGACGCGGGCATAGAGGCTCAGGTCCGGGTCCACGCGGTACAGCAGGCTCGCGTCCCAGCTCGGCTTGGTGTCGGTCAGCTTGACATACTTCGCGCCGGTGAAGGTCGAGAGGTTGGCGATCGTGTTCGCCGTCTTGAGCAGCGTGGTCTCGCGGCTGTCGTGAGTCACGCGCACGCCGCCGGTCACGGTGAACTTGTCGGTCAGGTCGTAGCTTGCCTGGCCGAACGCCGCCCATGAGGTGTTGACGTTGTGCAGCAGCACCCAGTTGTTGGGGTTAGGCGTCGTACCGAGCGAATTGTTGATCAGGAAGAACGCGCGCTGGTCGAACTCGGTATGATCGCGCGAATCGAAGTATATCCCGCCGAACTGCCACTTGAACCGCCCGGTGTCGGGGCTGGCGATGCGCAGTTCCTCGCTCAGTTGGTTGAGGCCGCGCAGACGCCCTTGCGATTCGCCGCAGCCAGCCGCGCAGATGCCGCCGGGAACAGTCGTTGGGACGCCGCCAAAGTTGACCGCCGCGCCGCCGTCGGTATCGCCGCGGCTGTAGCCCGCGGCATGCTCCCAGGCGGTGATCGAGGTGATCGTCGCGCCGCCCAGGTCATAGTCCGCCTTGAGCGAGACACCGTGGGTCTTATACGCCTGCGGGTTGTTCTGCGCCTCGTCGTTCGAGATGACGCGCAGGTTCAGCGTGTCAGGAACCTGGTTGGTGCCGCGAACGATCGAACCGCGATAGAATATCGAGGCCGTTCCGTCGTAGTCGCGGTAATGACCCGACAGGCGCAGAGTGAGCGCCTCGCTTGGCTTGGCCAGGAACTGCAGGCGCACATCGCGCTCGTCGAAACCGTTGAGCTTGCCCGCGACGGTGCCGTCATCGGACGGGCCGGTATAGACGTTGCTGACCCAGTTGTCGCGGTGCTGGTAGAGACCCGACAGGCGGAAGCTGATGCTGCCGTCCTTCGTCAGCGGGCCGCCCACGCCGGCATCGGCATTGACGCTGTTGAATCGGCCCCAGCTCACCGAGCCCTGGCCCTGCCACGTCTCGGTCGGCTGCGCGCTATCGAACTTGACGATGCCGGCGGTGGTGTTGCGACCGAACAGCGAACCCTGCGGGCCCTTCAGGACTTCGACCTGGGCGATGTCGAACGCGGGATTGGATTTCAGGATGACGTGTTCTTCGACCACATCGTCCTGGATGATCGTCACCGGCTGCGAGGCGCCGAGATAGAAATCGATGTTGCCCAGGCCCCGGATGTAGAAGCGCGGGAAGATGCGGCCGGTGGTCGATTCGACGTAAAGGCTGGGCACGCGGCCCGAGAGCGAGAGCAGCGTATCGGCGCCCGCGGACTGATAGTCGTGCAGCGCCTCGCTCTTCAGCACCGAGACCGCGATCGGGACGGTGATCGCGTTTTCCGAACGACGCTGTGCGGTGACGATGATGGCATCATCGCCCGCTGCAGGCGCGGTCTGGGCCCGTGCCGCCGTGGGCAGCAGGGCGAGCGTCGCGGCGCCGGCGAGCAGCGCCGGGAGGCTGGTGATGTTTCGCATGGAATTGATACCCCTTGGTCTTTTAGCAGGGCGCGGCCGGTGGGCACGCTCGACCTGAACTGATGGGGCGCCACTGCCTTTTTCTCATGACAGTTTTGTTACATTTCGATGATGTTCAAATCCTGCGACATTTGGGCAACGGCTCCTTCAGGCTGAGCGGATGGGTTGCATCCGTGGTTGGCGGAGGAACGGGTGCTGATGCGTTAACCGGGTGACCGGATCGTCGCCCGCCTGACGGATAGATCCCAGGCTTGGCGGGACTTTCCGAAAAACTACGGCGAACCCTCCAATCGAAGGGTTTCGGCGAAATCAAGCGCTCGATAGACAACTTGGAGGAACTGCGCGACGAATTGCGACCTGTCTCACAAGAACAGGCGCTTTCCGTCACTCGTGCGCAAATTCCGTTTCTGATGTAGGCCCGGAGAGCGATATGAAAGCTGCATTACTGAGTCTGACATGCCTGGCGCTGAGCGCTGTCGCGATGCCCGCGGGGGCAACGACCGTGACGTCAATCAAGATCAACAACGCGGCGCCCGATTGGCTCCAGGTCTCCGAGGTCGTTGCGACGCAGGTCGGCACCGGACAGGACGTCGCGCTCGCAACCGCCGGCGCCACCGCCACGGCGAGTTCGGTCGGTTACGGAACTGTGGCCGATACCGCCATCGACGGCGTGGGTCCGGCCCCGTATCCGGAGATCTATCACTCGGGCGGAAGCGACGGCACCGACTATCTCCTCATCACCCTGGCGCATGCGTTCGATCTTTCCAGCCTGACCATCGACGGCCGGGCCGACGCTTACGGCTACCGCGATTTCTATGGTTATCAGCTGTTTGACGGTACCAATCTGGTTGGATCGGGTACAATCGATGCGCGAAATGCAGACCATTTCGGCACCGCGATCTTCAGCGCTGCCCCCGAGCCTGCCGGCTGGGCGATGCTGATCAGCGGGTTTGCGTTCGTGGGTGCGGCATTGCGCCGCCGAAAGGGTGCGTTGCGACTCGCCTGACGTCAGAGTTTCGCAAGTATCGAGGCGCTCTCCGCAAGGGGGGCGCCTTTCGTACGTCTGGCTCATACGCAGATTGCCGCCGATGACAGCGCGATAGCAGTCGGGAGCATCGCCGGATCGCCGGATGCGCGATAAGGCCCTCGAGTCCGAGCTGTGATCTCGGCGGCAGAACGTCCGAGCTGGGGACAGCCGGTATACTTGCTTCCGCAAAAGACGTTGCAGCACACTGAATCTGTTTGTTGCACCGCAGCGATCTTGTTTAATCGCGCGCTTAAACCTATTGACGATGGGGTGCCCACGTGGCTTACGCGGCGGGCCTGAAACTGCGGAGAAGCGCCTCGATGTCAGCCAATATCGCCGAGATGGAACGGCGCCGCGCCGCGGCTCGGATGGGCGGCGGCCAGCGCCGCATCGACGCCCAGCACGCCAAGGGCAAGCTGACCGCGCGCGAACGGCTCGACATTCTGCTCGACGAAGGCAGCTTTGAGGAGGTCGACGCGTACGTCGAGCACAATTCCTTCGATTTCGGCATGAATGACAGCCATATCCCGGGCGACGGCGTCGTAACCGGATCGGGCACGATCAACGGCCGGCTGGTGTTCGTGTTCAGCCAGGACTTCACGGTGTTCGGCGGCGCGGTGTCCGAGCGGCACGCGATGAAGATCTGCAAGATCATGGACGTGGCGCTGAAAGTCGGCGCGCCGGTGATCGGCATCAACGATTCGGGCGGCGCGCGAATCCAGGAGGGCGTCGCGGCGCTCGGCGGCTATGCGGAAATCTTCCAGCGCAATGTCAACGCCAGCGGCGTGATCCCGCAGCTTAGCCTGATCATGGGGCCGTGCGCGGGCGGCGCGGTCTACTCGCCCGCGATGACCGACTTCATCTTCATGGTGAAGGACAGCTCGTTCATGTTCGTCACCGGTCCGGACGTGGTCAAGACCGTGACCAACGAGGTGGTGACGCAGGAGGAACTGGGCGGCGCGATCACGCACTCGACCAAGACCTCGGTCGCCGACCTCGCGCTCGAGAACGACATCGAGACGCTGCTGGTCGCACGCGATTTCTTCGATTTCCTGCCGCTCTCGAACAAGGAAGACGTGCCCGAGCGTCCGTCTGCCGATCCGTGGGACCGGATCGAGGACAGCCTCGACACGGTCATCCCGCCTTCGGCCAACCAGCCTTACGACATGCACGAAGTGATCAAGAAGGTGCTCGACGAGGGCGACTTCTTTGAGGTCCAGCCGGCGCACGCAGGCAATATCCTGTGCGGGTTCGGCCGTATCGAGGGCAAGACCGTCGGGATCGTCGCCAACCAGCCGATGGTGCTGGCGGGTGTGCTCGACATCAACAGCTCGAAGAAGGCCGCGCGGTTCGTTCGGTTCTGCGACG
>CAJCHR010000342.1 GCA_903970225.1 Actinobacteria bacterium 21-64-8
GCGGCTGACCGGGCGCGGCCGCGTGATCGACATCGCCTTGCCGGTGCATGCCAATATCGGCGCGCAGAACGTCGGCGGGATCATCAGCAAGACCGCGACCGCCGATGCGATCGTGCGCGCGACCGCGGTGATCACGCTGACCCCGCAGTGGGGCGCGACCGCCAAAGTCGCGATCGCTTACGACTGGACCGATCCGCCGGGGATCGAGTTCATGGGCCAGCGGATCAAGTTCGTCAGCAAGGCCGATCAGGCGCTGAAGGGCGTGATCGCCGATCTGGAAAAGCAGCTCCAGCGCGAGGTCGCCAAGCTGCCGCTGCGCCAGATCATCGATTCGGGCTGGAAGCAGGGCTTCACCGTGATCGAGCTCAACCAGAAGAACCCGCCCGCCTGGATGCGGCTGACCCCTACTGCTGCTGGCGTGCTCGATTATGGTATCCGCGGGAGCGACCTGGTGATCGACGCCGCCGCGCAGGCGCGCACCGAGACGTTCGTCGGCCATGCGCCGCAAGCCTTGCCGCCGACACCGCTACCCGATCAGACCCGCGTCAACGGCTCGGGGCTCAGTGGCTACGTGCCGGTGCTCGCCGACTATCAGCAGCTCGAGCCAGTGATCCTGCGCGCGCTGAAGAAACGCGCGGCCAAGGGCATCACGCTGTCGAGCTACGGCAAGGTCAACGCGGACTTCAGGAAAGTCACCGTCTACGCGACCGATGGCGGGCGTCTGGCGGTGGGCATCGATGCAGAAGTCGAGCCGATCTCGGATAAGATCCCGATCAGCCTCGGCCGGACCAAGGGCGAAGTCTGGTTGACTGGCCTGCCCGTGCATGCACCCGATTCGGAAGTGATCCGCGTCCAGGGCCTCCAGATCTTCGGCAGCACCGACAGCGCGTCGGCGAACATCCTGATCGCGCTGATGCTAGGCGATGCGGTGCGCGGCGAGATCGAGGGAAGCCTGACTCAGGACTTCGGCAAGGATTACCGCCATGTCGTCGACGCGGCGCAGAAGGCGATCGCCAGGAAGCGGCTCGGCCAGTTCGAGATCAGCGCCAAGGTCGACAGCGTGCATCACGGCGTGATCAAAGTGACCGGGGCTGGGCTGTTTCTGCCGGTCGAGGTCACTGGCGCGGCGAGGGTGGTGTATAGTCCCGAGCGGTGACGTGGATCGGGCCCCGCTCGGGGCACTGCTTCGAAACGCATCCGAATAAGGACATGCCGTCACCCTGAACTTGTTTCAGGGTCCATTCCTCCTCTCGCCAAGGTCTCCCATAGACGCGCCGTCACCACCTTGGGCTGCTCTGCACGAGATTCAGACGACGGGGCCTGCGGCATGATGGATGCTGAAACAAGTTCAGCAAGACGAAGATGGTGCTTCGCACCGGTTCCACGGGCGTCGAACGCAAGCAGGGTTAAGCCGTCCCCAACCCGTGGCGCTCACGCGAGGTTACCGCTATACGCGCCCCATGAGCACATATCGCATCGAAGGCGCCACGGGCGTCTGGGAAGTCGTCATCGGGCTGGAGGTCCACGCCCAGGTCGTTTCGAACTCGAAGCTGTTCTCTGGCGCGGCCGCCGCGTTCGGGGCCGAGCCCAACTCGCAAGTGAGCCTGGTCGACGCGGCGATGCCGGGCATGCTGCCGGTGCTCAACAAGGAGTGCATCCGTCAGGCGGTGCGCACCGGGATGGCGATCAATGCGCCGATCAACCGGTGGTCGCGGTTCGACCGGAAGAACTACTTCTACGCCGATCTGCCGCAGGGCTACCAGATCAGCCAGCTCTACCACCCGCTGGTGGGCGAGGGTTCGATCGAGATCAGTCTCGACGACAAGGATCCCGATGCCGAGACCAAGACGATCGGCATCGAGCGCATCCATGTCGAGCAGGACGCGGGCAAGCTGATGCATGATCAGCACCCGACGATGAGCTATGTCGACCTCAACCGCTCGGGCGTCGCGTTGATGGAGATCGTCAGCAAGCCCGACATGCGCAGCCCGATGGAGGCCGGCGCGTACTTGCGCAAGCTGCGCACGATCCTGCGCTACGTCGGCTCGTGCGACGGCAACATGGAGGAAGGCTCGATGCGCGCCGACGTCAACGTCAGCGTGCGGCGTCCGGGTGAGGAATTCGGCACGCGCACCGAGACCAAGAACGTCAACTCGGTGCGCTTCGTGATGGCCACGGTCGAGTACGAGGCGAACCGCCAGGTCGACGTGATCGAGGGCGGCGGCAAGATCGTGCAGGAAACGCGGCTTTACGATCCCGACACCGGCACCACGCGCTCGATGCGCAGCAAGGAAGACGCGCACGATTACCGCTACTTCCCCGATCCGGACCTGCTGCCGCTCGAACTCGACGATGCGTTCCTCGACGATTGCCGTGCCTCACTGCCGGAGTTGCCCGACGCCAAGCGCCATCGGTACGAGACGGCGCTAGGCCTCAGCGCCTATAACGCGACCGTGCTGACCGCCGAGGCCGAGACGGCGCGCTGGTTCGAGCGGCTGCTGTCCGCGGTAACCGAGCGTCAGAACAAGGACGGTGCCGCAGTCGCCAAGCAGGCCGCGAACTGGCTGATCTCCGAGCTGTTCGGAGCGCTCAACCGGCTGGGCAAGACATTGGAAACCTCTCCCGTCTCCCCCGCACAGGCGGCCGAGCTGCTCGCGCTCGTCGCCGACGGCACGATCTCGGGCACGATCTCCAAGCAGGTGTTCGAGAAGATGCTCGAAACCGGAGACGGCGCCGCCGCAATCGTCGAGCGCGAGGGCCTCAAGCAGACCTCGGACACCGGCGCGATCGACGCCGCCATCGCCAGGATCCTCGCGGACAACGCCGACAAGGTCGCGCAGTTCAAGGCGGGCAAGGAGGCCTTGTTCGGCTTCTTCGTCGGCCAGACGATGAAAGCGATGCAGGGCAAGGCCAACCCGGGCGTGGTCAATGAGCTGCTACGTAAGGCGTTGGCTGAGTAGGTAATTTTATACAGTTGATGCTAGCCATTGATTTGAACGCCGGTTCGCAATATCGCCCTGCTTGATTAAGGGGGGGGATATGCGAAGGTCAACATTGCTGCTCGGATTGCTTCTAATTGCAATCCCTGAGGTTGCACTCGCCAGCGGTGAGCAAGAGAATACCGGAAACACGCTGACGACCGGAATGGTTCAAATGAACCTTCGGGTTGGCGAGACTACCCAGGCGCAAATTCTTGATGTTTTTGGCGCTCCTAACATTACCACTATCGATGCGAGTGGGAGTGAGATGTGGGTGTACGATCGTCACGCCACAGTCACGAGCAATAACTCCGGCGGCTTCTCGATCGGACTGGGCTTGCTTGGCGGTGGCGGCGACGTCGCGGGAGGTGGAGGGCTGGGTTTCGGTAAAAGTAAATCGAAGTCCGAAACATCTACAAGAACTATGACGTTGATTATTAAATTCGACTCACGGAAAATTGTGTCCGACTTCAAAAGTCGATCGTCTTCATTTTGAATAATCTGCCGGGGGAAATACATGCGCTTCGCCACATTGCTGCTTGTCGGAGCGGCATTACATTTCTCGATCGACGCCGCTCAAGCTGCAAGCAAGGCACCAGAGATGTCGACACTTGAACTTCAAGCACTTCAATCGCGCGATTTTGAAGCGAGCAAGGAAGATGCGTTTGGTGCGGTTATGACTGTATTGCAAGACGCGGGCTACCGTATTCAGGCCGGGGATATAAATTCCGGGTTGATTACGGGCATTGGCTCTTCTGAAGGAAAAATGACATACACCCTTTTCGTTGGATTTGGAAAGAAGAAGCTTACCCCGATGGTTTCCAGCTTCATCGAAAAGAACGGCTCGGGATCGCGCATCCGCCTTAATTTCGTGATGGCAAAGGTGAAGTCCAACGCCTACGGATCTCAACCCGAAGATGAGCAACCGGTTCTGGATGCAGGCACTTACAAGGATGCGTTCGAAAAAATTGAGCAGGCTCTATTTGTTCGACAAGCGATGAACAGCCCCGCACCTTCCCAAGGTACGCCCTCGGTTACTGCGCCGCCTGCCCAAAGCCTGCCGGCGAAGTCGAGCCAAGCCTCCATGGTTAGCGCGACTGCTCACTAATCGAGCTACCACACTGCGGATTCGTGCGCTGGGAGCCCGCTAGCCCTCACCCCGCCCGCGTCCCCGTCATCGCGTAAGTCCCGAAGAACCCGGCCTTGACGGTGCCGGTCAGCGTATCGCCGTTGATCGCGGCGGTGCAGTCTAGCTTGAGCGCCATCGGCTTGGCGACCTCCATGGTCCAGCGCACGGTGCTGCCGTCCACCGTGCCGCTGACGGTTTCCAAGCCGAGATCGCCCGATAGCGAACCCGTGAAAGTGTCGCCGGCGGGGACGATGGCCAGAAGCCCGCGCTGCTCGCCGATCGGGGTTTTGACCACGATCGCGTAAGTGCCGCCGACGCTCACTTTGCAGGCGCCGCTTCGACGTATTCCACCGGCAAGCCGATGTCCTTCAGCTGCGGCTCGATCAGCTTGCGGTCGCCGACGACCACGAACGTCAGGCCTTGCGGCTGGAGCCAGCGCTTGGCCGCATCGTCGATCTGCGCGGCGTCGATCGCGCGGTAGCGGGCGGGCAGCGTGTTGTAATAGCCATCCGGGCGCCCGAGCGACTGGCTAGTCAGGAGCGCGCCGAGCACGTCTGCGTTGGTCTCGAACTTGTTGGGCAGGCCCCGAATGTTGCCGTCGGTGACACGGTTGAGTTCGACCGGCGCCACCGGCGACTTGGCCGGGAACGAGGCGAGATCGGCGATCAGCGCGGCGATCGAGGCGCCGGTCTTGTCGGCCTGAACGGGCGCCGCGACGAGGAACGAGCGCGGGCCCTGCGGTTCACGCACCGCACTGGACACGCCGTAGCTCCAGCCCTTCTGCTCGCGCAAATCGGCGTTGAGCCGCGAAAGGAAACCGTCGCCGATCACCTCGTTGGCCAGTTGCAGCCGTTCCAGATCGGGCGTGCGGCCGGTGACATCCAGCACCCGGCCCGCGTAGATCACCGATTGCGGCGATTGCGGGCGATCGTAGACGATGATCTTGCCGACAGCGGCGGGGATCGCGGCGTCGAGCCGCTTGACCGGCCTGGGCGCGGCGGGCGCGTGCCAGCCTCCGAACGCCTGCTCGAGCAGCGGCAGCAACTCGGTCAGCGTCACGTCGCCGACCACGGTGATCCGCGCCAGGTCCGGCCGCAGCCAGCGGTCATGCGCGGCACTGAGGTCGGCGGGCGTGAGCTTCGCCAGCGAGGCCGCATCGCCGAGGCCATCGCGCGGCTGCGCGTAAGGGTGATTGCCGAACAGCGCCTTGCCCAGAGCGCGCGAGGCCAGCGATTGGGGGCTCGCCAGTGTCTGCGACAACTGTGCCAGCCGCTGATCGCGCACGCGCGCGACTTCGCCGGGCGCGAAGGCGGGGTGGAGGGTAATGTCGGCCATCAGCGCCAGCGAGGGCGCGAGGTTGGCCGACAACGCCGACATCACCACCTGGGTCGTATCGATGCTTGCGCCGGTCGAGATGTTTGCGCCCAGCCGCTCCTCGGCCTCGGCGATGCCCTTCGAATCGAGCGCCGCGGTGCCTTCGTCGAGCATCGCCAGCATCAGGCCCTGCGTGCCGGGGGTATCGAGCGCATCGGCCGCGTAGCCCGCATCGAAGCTGATCGCGAGATCGACCTTTGGCACCGCGGTGCGGCGCGCGAGCGAGACCGGGATGCCGTTCGAGAGCCTGGCATGCTCGATGGCGGGGAACGACAGCGCGGCGACCGGCGCGACCGGCGGCGGGGTGCGCGGCGGACCCGCAGGGACCGGCGGAACCGGGGTCCTGGGATCGGGCGGCGGCGCGGCGAGGTTCTGACCGTCGGCCCAACCGCCGAGCTTCGCACCGTCCAATGTCCGCTCCCCGGGTACGATGGCGATCGCCACGACCGGCCGCGTCAGCCACTTCTGCAACGCCGCGCGCACGTCCGCCGGGGTCAGCGCGGCGATCGCGGCCAGGTCTTTCTTGTACTTCTGAGGATCGCCCGAATAGACCTGGCCTTCCGCCAGCGTCGCGCCTTTGCCGCCGAGATCGCCCACTTCCTGAAGCGCGCCGATCTGTGCCGAGACGGTGCTGGTCACGGCGCGGTTCAACTCATCGGCAGACGGGCCGTCGGTCACCAGTCGGGCGATCACCGCGTCGAGATGCTTCTCGGCGAGCGCGCGGTCGACGCCGGGCTTCACGTCCATCGACACCATCAACAGCGAAACGTCCTCGAGCGATTCCGCCCCGGCGGTGACGCCGACCGCGATCTTCTCGTTGCGTACCAGTGCGTTGTCGAGCCGCGAGCTGGACAGCCCGCCCAGAATATCGAGGCCGATTTCCAGCGCGGGCATGTCGGGCGCGTTGAGCCCGGGCCCGCTCCAGTTGCGCGTCACCTTCAGCACCGGCACACGGTCGGTGACATCGACGCGGACCGGCGCGGCCAGCGTGATCGGCCCGGCGCTGACGGGATGCACCGCAGGCCCGCTCGGGATATCACCGAACCACTTTTCGACTTTGGCCTTTGCGGTGGCGACATCGATATCGCCGGCCAGCGCGAGCACGACGTTGTTCGGCGCATAGTTGGCGCGGAACCAGCCGCGCACGTCGCTCAGCTGCGCCGCATCGACATCGCCCATCGCGCCGATCGCCATGTGCCGATAGGGGTGGCCGACCGGGAAGAGGTTGTCGAGAAGGGTGTAATAGAACAGCCCGTAAGGCTGGTTGTCGTTCTGGCGCTTTTCGTTTTCGACCACGCCGCGCTGCTTGTCGAGCTTGTCCTGGGTTACCGCGGGCAGCAGGTGGCCCATGCGGTCGCTCTCCAGGAACAGCGCGAGATCGAGCGCGCCGGTCGGCACGGTTTCGACATAGTTCGTGCGATCGAACGAGGTGCTGCCATTGGTCGGGGTCGAGCCTGCGGCTTCGAGCGGAACGTCGAAGCTCGGCGCGTTGGCCGATCCGCCGAAGAACAAGTGCTCGTAAAGGTGCGCGAACCCGGTCCTGCCCTGCGGTTCGTTCTTCGAGCCGACCCGGTAGTACAGCGTCACGCCCACGATCGGCGCCTTGCGATCGGTGTGGACCAGCACGGTCAGCCCGTTCGCGAGCTTGAACGTCTCGTAGGGAATATCGACCGTTTTGATCAGATCGGCGACTGCCGCGGGGGCTGGCGCCGGGGGCGGCGGCGCCGCGGCAAGCACGATTGCTGCAGCGGTAAGAAGGAACGGCGCGGAAAGGGAGGGGCGCATGAGGACTTTCGCGTGCTGGGGGGAGCAGCGGGTCTAGCACATGGGGAAGGCGGTGCCAGCCTGAGCGAGCCGGAGTTTCAGATCCTCCCCATTCCTGCGGAACGGGGAGGAAGGAAGGAAGGAACGAGGGATCACCCCCGCTTGAAGATCTGGCCGCTGTCAAACAGGCTGATCCGCCATTCGCCGTCCGCCTCCCGCACGCATTCCATCTTCACGTCGGCCACCGCGAGCGGGTCGCAGTAATCGGTGAAAGGCTGCTCGCCGGTGGCGGCGAAGAACACCAGCAGGTATCCGACCTTGGCAAGATCGGCGCCGTCGAACTTGACGCGCAGCGACGTGATGATGTGGCGCATGACCGGTACGCCGGGTCCGGCCTTGAGCTTGGCAGTGCGCTCCTTGTAGAAGCTGGCGACCGCTTCGGGTCCTTCGCGCCATTCGCCGCCGACGAAGTAGCGGATGTTCTTGGCGAGCACGCCAGCGTCGAGAATTCCGAGTCCGTCATGGACGTCGAGTTCATCGCCCCACTCGTAAATGACCTGCTTGACCGCCAGCACGTCGGCCGCCTGCTCGGGGGTGTATTTCGCCATCGGTGCTCTCCCGCAATTGTGTTTCGATGATCGCATAGGCGGGCGCCAGGGGCTCGCCAAGCGGGTTTAGACGTTACCTCGCGCGGACCTTGAGCCGGCGCTCGATCAGGCTGAACACGCCCTCGAACACCAGCGCCATCGCGGCGGACGGAATGGCGCCCTCCAGGATCAGCCCGGTGTTGTTGAGGCGCACGCCGGTCAGGATCGGCTGGCCATAGCCTCCCGCGCCGATCAGCGCGCCGAGCGTCGCGAGGCCCACTGCGATCACCGCGGCGGTGCGCACGCCGGCCAGGATCGTGGGCAGGGCGAGCGGCAGTTCGATCCGGATCAACCGGCTCCACCGGGTCAGGCCGAGCGCATCGGCGCTGTCGAGCAGCGCGGGGGAAATGCCGGTGAGGCCCGCATACGTGTTCCGCACGATCGGCAGCAACGAATACAGGAACAGCGCGACGATCGTCGGCGGCGCGCCGATGCCGAGCAAGGGGATCAGCACCACGAACAGCGCGAGGCTGGGGATCGTCTGCAGCAGGCCGGTCGCGGAGAGCACCACCGCTCCCAGCCGGGGCGAGCGCGCCGCGGCGATGCCGAGCGGAATCGCGACCAGCAGCGCGGCGCCGAGCGAGATCGCGACGAGCGTCAGGTGCTCGATCGTGCGATCGAGGATGCGGTGCCAGCGCGGTTCGTCGGCCGCGCCCGGCCCGAGCAGGCCCAGCGCGATACGCGCGGCGTTGGTCTCACTGGTGCCGTCCATGCGCACTTTGCGGTTGAGCTCGCGCATCTTCGCTTCGTCGATCGTGCCGGCCAGCCCGTTGAGCACCGCCACCGCGCGCGGATCGATCCCGAGGCGGTAGATGTAGACCGCGTCGTAATGCGGGAAGAACGCGTGGTCATCGGTGAGCGCGACGAGGTTGTTCGCGGCGATCTCGGCATCGGTGGTGTAGGCGTCGGTCGCCTCGATCTGGCCGTCGACCAGCGCGCGATACGCGAGGTCATGATCGATCCCGCGCACTTTGAGGCCGCCGAAACCGTAGGCGCGCGAAAGAGCTGGCCAGCCATCGGCACGGTCGAGGAACTCGTTCGAGATGCCGACCGGTATCTCGGGGTGCCGCGCGAGGTCGGAGATCGTGCGGATGCCTGCATTGCGCGCGGTGTCGGCACGCATCACGATTGCATAGCCGTCGCTGAAGCCGAGCGGCTTCGACATCGCGAGGCCTTCGCGCGCGAGGGCGGCGGGGAGCGCGGCATCGCTGGTGAGATGCTGGTCGGACAGGATCTCGAAGCGCAGCGTGCCGGTGTATTCGGAGTAGAGATCGATATCACCGGCCTTGACCGCGCTGAACAGGATGCGCGTACCGCCGAGTTCACGGCGGTGCGTGGCGGGGATGTGCGCGCGTTCGAGCGCGAGCCGCGCGACTTCGCCCAGGATGATGCCCTCGGTGAATTTCTTCGAGCCGACGACTGTGTCCCGCGCAGAGGCGGGCTGGGCGAGTAGCAGAGTCAGCAGAAGCGCGAGAAGCGATGCGAGCCTAGCCCATCCTCCCCCTCCGGGGGAGGTGGCAGCCGAAGGCTGACGGAGGGAGCGAGGCTGGGCGCGCCTTTCGGATTTCGTGCCCAGCGCCACCCCTCCACCG
>CAJCHR010000343.1 GCA_903970225.1 Actinobacteria bacterium 21-64-8
TCGCTGCGGCCGGACAACCCGCCGGGCCTGTCGCGGATCGATTTCCGCCACGGCGACTGGCGATCGATCCGCCACGCGCTGCTCGGCAGCCGGGAGGGTGAGGATGCGCTCGCCGCGTGGCGTCCCGGCGGCACGCAGGACCTCGCACTGATGGTCGCCGAATGGTGGGCGGACCTCGGGGAGGTGCTCGAGTTCTACAACGACCAGATTGCCAACGAGGCATTCCTCGGCACCGCGACGCGGCCCGAAAGCGTCTCGCGGCTGGTCTCGCTGCTCGGCTATCGCCCGCGCCCGGGCCTCGGCGCGACCGCAACGCTCGCGGCGATCGTGAGCGGGCAGGAAGCGCTGACGATCCCGCAGGCGTTCCGGATCGAAAGCTCGCCCGCGGCGGGCCAGCAGCCGCAGATCTTCGAAGTTGCAGCCGCAACGCCGGTGCTCCCGGGCGGGCAGATCGCGGCGCAGCCGGTCCCTTCGCTGGTCTCACCCGAAACCGGCGTGGTCTATCTCGAAGGCAAGCCGCGCGGGATCGCGAGCGGCGATCTGGTGCGGCTGCGGTCTTCGGCGGGATCTTGGCTGCTCGCGGTCTCGAAAGCCGCGGCCACCGCGGACACGCCGGTGCGCACACGTGTCGGGTGGACCGCGAAAGGCGCTGTCCCGACATCGCTGCGCGCCGCGAACAGCAAGCTAGAACGGCCAGCGCAGCTACTCCCCGTCTGGAGCCTCAACGGCACCGCGATCTCGGGCTCGACCGTGCATCTCGCGGGCGTCAGCCGGTCGGTGGGTGCGGGTGATCAGGTATTGGTGACGCAGCCCGGACATCCCCCCGTACTCGCCTCGGTCACGGCAACCGCGGATGTCATCTGGTACGCCAACCCGCCGGGAAGCGACCCTTCGGTCGCGCCGGACAAGTCGCCGGTGCCGATCCCGCACACCGTGCTGACACTGGCGATCACCCTTGATTCGAGCTGGAGCGCGACATCGACGCGGATCGGCGTCGGGTGGATCGAGATCGGGCCGCTATCCGACCAGCAGCCTGCGGACTGGATCGGCACGCCAGCGCAGCTCGAGGCGATCGCGCCCTCGACGTTCATCGATGCGAGCGCACGGCCCGTGCTCGTTGCCGATGCGAACGGCATCGGGGTTCCGGGCGGGCTCAGTGCCGATGCGGGCGCGACGACCGGGACGTTCTCGATCGACAAGAGCTATGCGAGCGCCGATCCGCTCGCTTCGCCGCTGGCGGTGCTGACGCAAACGCTCGGCGTCTCGCGCGGCAAATCGGTGCTGCGCGAAACCCTCGGCAGCGGCGATGCGCGCGCGCTCAACCAGACGTTTACGCTCGCCAAGGCGCCGGTCACCTATCTGCGCAGCGGCGCCGGCTACGTCAGCACGGTGACCGTGCGCGTCGACGGTATTCCCTGGCAGGAGGTCGCGAGCTTCTACGGCCAGCCGGCGACCGCCGCGATCTTCACTTTGAGCGAGAACGAACAGGGCAAGACCGTCCTCCAGTTCGGCGACGGAGTGAACGGGCGCCGACTGCCAAGCGGCGCCAGCAACATCGTCGCCGATTATCGCTACGGCTCGGGCGCGCAGGCGCCGGGCGCGGGCCGGCTCACGCGCATCGTCAGCCCGCTCACCGGACTGTCCAAGATTCTCAATCCCGTGGCCGCAGGCGGCGGTGCCGATCCTGAACCCGCCAATGAAATCAGCCTTTACGCGCCGCGCTCGGTGCTCACATTCGGCCGCGCGGTGTCCGTCGCCGATTACCAGGCGATCGCCGCGCAGGCCGTCGCGCCAGAGCGGGTCCGCGCGGTCTGGGCGTGGGACGATGCCAACCAGCGGACCGCGGTGACCGTCTACGTCGCGGGTGATGCCGCTGACCTGACGGTCGTGCGCCAGGCGTTCGCCGACGCGGGCGATCCCAACCGCCCCGTCTCGGTCCAGCCTGCGCAGCCGGTGCGCATCGCGCTCACGCTGAAGCTGCTCGTATCCCCCGGATACGACACCGACGCCATCACCGCCGCAGTGGCCGAAGGCCTTATCGGCGACAACGGCCTGTTCTCACCGGCGCGAATGGGGATCGGGGATTACCTGTTCAACAGCGCGATCTCCGCCGCGGTGCTGGCGGTGCCCGGCACCGTCACGGCGCAGTGCCGTCTCTCGCGAGTCGATGCGTTCATTCCGTTTTTCGAATTCTTCCTGCCGTTCGCGCTCGAGATGACCGGCTCGCTGCACCGGATCGAGGAGAACCAGTGGTTCTCGCTCGCGGCAGACGACCTTTCGATCCAGATCGAGACGAGCAATGGCTGACGACGGTCTCGACACCTTCTACGCCGACCGGCTGTGGAACCTGCTCCCGCGGTTCTACCGGACCAGCGATTCGCCAGACGGCACCGATACGCCGGGGCCGCTGCGCGAGCTGGTCGGTCGGCTCGGCTCGGGCATCGCCGCTTCGCGCCGCTCGGTCGACGCGCTGGGCCGGCTCGGCAGCATCGAGACCGCTGACGATTGGGCGACCGCCTATTTCGCAGAGCTGCTGGCGACACGCCTCGTCGGATCGATGGACGCGCGCGCGCAGCGGCTCGATGTCGCGCGCACGATCTACTACCGGCGCCGTGCGGGCACGCTCGGCCTGATCGAGCTGCTCGCGTCCGACGTCACCGGCCACGATGCGCGCGGGGTCGAGTTCTTCCGGCGACTCGGCCGCACGCGCCACCAGTTCGATCCCCCGATCGGCGGCGACGCCACGCTGGCGGGCAGCGAACTGCTGATCGGCGCCTTCTCCGGGACCCCCGCGGGCGGCACCGCGGACTTGCGCAAGGCTTGGGGCGCCTCAGCCACGAACGGCCCGTTCGACGAGTTCGCGCACACGGCCGATTTCCGGCGTCCGGGGCAGACGGCGGGCCACTTCGCGATTCCCCGCGTCGGCATCTTCGTCTGGTGGCTCTATGCCTACGCGATCGAGGATGCGACGCCGGTCCAGCGCCAGGGCTGCCCGAACGAGTTCACGTTCGACCCGACCGGGCGCGACATCCCACTGTACGGTGCCGGCGGCCGCACGCGCGAGACGCTCGGCGAGAACTGGACATCGCCCGAGCCGTGGGAGCTGCCGATCGCGATCTCGAACCTGCTGTTCGCGGAGGACGCGGGCCAATTCTATCCCGCCGCGCTCTCGGTCGATCTCGCCGGCGGCGGCACGCCCGCGCCCGACACGCTCGCCGATCTCGCGATCGATACGGAACTGGGCCGATTCCGCTTTCCCAAGGGCGCACCGGTTGGAGAATTTCTTTCGACCTACCGTCACGCGCTCGCCGGCCCGGTCGGCGCACAAGGCCAGCCGGACACGCTGCCCGCAATGCCCGATGAGCCCGCCGCGGCGACGATCATCAGCGGCGGAACGCTTGGCACTGCACTGGACTCGCCGGTTGATGCGCGAACGGTGATCTTCGACGACAGCCGCACATACAACGGGTTCGCAGGCCCGATCGCGATCGGGCCGGGCGGCACGCTGGTCTTGCGCGCGACCTCGCAGCGTCGCCCGCTGCTGCGCTGGACCACGCCCGGAACCGAAGTCGTCATCGATGGCGGCGACAGCGATGCGCGGCTCGTGCTGCGCGGCTTGCACTGGCAGGGCGCGGACCTGCGCCTGACCGGCAAGTTCGCCTCCGTATCGATCGAACTGGCGACGCTCGATCCCGGGTCGCTCGACGGCGGCGCGATCGGCAGCGCGATCGACGGGCTGGCGCTGAACCCGGCCAAGCTGATCGTCGAAGCCGACGTGTCTGTGCTCACTGTCAGCCGTTCGATCACCGGCCCGATCGTGACCGCGGGCGCAGGCGTGATCGAGACGCTGATCGTAGCCGATTCGATCATCCAGGCGATCGTGCCGGCGCAGCAGGCGCTGCTGACCACGTCGGGCCGGATCGAACTGCTGCGCACCACCGTGCTCGGCCCCGCGCAGGTCCACCGGATCAGCGCGTCCAGCACATTGTTCGACGACGTCGTGCTGGTCGACGATGCGCAGCACGGATGCATCCGCTTCTCGACGTACGCGGTCGGCTCCGGCCTTCACGAACCCTACCGATCGGTCGCGATCCCGCGGCGCTCGGCGATCCTGCACAGCCGCCGCTTCGGCGATCCGGGCTACGCCCGCGTCAGCGCCGAGGCCGACCGCGTCATCGCCAGCCCCGGTGCGGGCACCTCGATCTGGACAGGCGCGGAGAACGGCGCCGAGACGGGCGCCTTTTCGTCCGAGAGGGTCGCGCTCAAGGCGCGCAGCCTTTCGATCAAGCTCGAAGAATTCATGCCGATCGGCACCTTCCCGGTGCTGATCGATGCGAACGTTTGAGGGGATAGATTATGGGCAGCGACCGCGCGCGAATCAGCCTGGACCGCGGCAGAGGCTATCGGGCGATCGTCCAACAGCAGGGCCGCGTCACGCTCGAGGCCGATGGCAACGAGGGAAACGCACTCGCCGAGACCGCGCTACGCGATGATGTGATCGACATCGTCGGGCCTTGGGGCACGCCCGATGACGGCTACAAGGTGACCGCAGCGAAAGGCGCGCTGCAGATCGGCGCGGGCATCTATTATCTTGGCGGATGGCGCCTGACGCTGCCCAAGCCGATCCCGATCGGCGGAGGCCCGGATGCACTGGATTTGCCCGAAGCCCACCTCTTCGAGGGCAATTATGCGGTCGCGCTGCTGGTCACCGAGCAGGAGGTCAGTGCGGCCGAGGACCGCGCGCTGCGCGAAGTCGCGCTGGGCGGCCCCGACACCGCTGCGCGCACGCGGCTGATGCAGCGCGGCGTGGCCGTCGGGACGCAGGGCACCGATTGCCCGTCGGCGGCAAAGGACCTCATCGCAGAGCTTGCGGCCGAGGGCGCCACCTGGGACGTCGCGACCGGCGCGCTCAAATCCACCGCGCGGCTGACGGTCGTTCCCGTCACCTCGCCGAGCCCGCCCGATCCGTGCGATCCGCCAGCCTCGGGCGGGTATCTTGGTGCCGACAACCAGTTGATCCGCGTGTCGGTGACCGCGTTCGATCCCGCCACCAAGAAAGGCACACTGGTCTGGGGCTATGACAACGCCTCGACGCTGTACCGCGCCTCGACCACCGACGGCGCGGTGCTCACACTGCTCAGCGATCCGATCGATTCCGATCACACCCCGCAGATCGATCAGGCAGTTGAAGTCTTGCAAACTCGAAAACTGTTCGATCACGGCGAAGTCATCGCCGCCGACGCGGGGCCGGTCACCACGGTGATCAAGCCATATGACGCCGATCGGAAGCAGGTGACGCTGGGCATCACGCTCGATGCGGACCAGCGCGGCGACGATACGCACCCCTTGTTCCTGCGGTTGTGGCAGGCCGAGATTGCTTTCGAGGCGGGAACGCAGGTCGAACTGGGCACCACCGGCCTTGCGGTGTTGCTCGATCTCGGCGGGACGCCGGGCGGGGAC
>CAJCHR010000344.1 GCA_903970225.1 Actinobacteria bacterium 21-64-8
AGATGTGCGTGCCGCCATCGACCCGCAGATAGAGCGCGGCGATCCGGTCACGGTTGAAATGGAACGCCTGACCGCCGCTGTATTCGAGCGTGCGCTGCAGCGAATATTCGAAGCCGCCGGCCACCGTCAGGCGATTGCGCAGCGAGCGCACCAGCGGATGGTCGATCTCGAACCCGCCGATCAGCGAGAGCGTGTGCAGATCGAGCCCGTCGATCCCCGGGTGCGACTGGGCGAAGGTCCCGACCAGCGACAACGTATCCCCGTTCTGGTCGAGCTGCATCGCATGGCGCACCTGCGCGATCTTCTGTTCCTGGAAATCGGTCGTCGCCGACAGCGCGATCGAGGTCACGTCGCCCATCCCGGTCAGCCCGAAGAACTCGCCGCGCAGCAGCACCGTCTCGCGGCCGAGGTAGGCCGAGTTGTAGTTCTGCGCGTTGCCGGTCAGGCGGAAGCGGTCGAACCGGATCGCCAGGTCACCGATGAGATCACCCGGATGGCTGGTACCCGCCGGGCTCAGCGCCAGCTGGACGGTAAGCCCGGGAATGTCGTTGGCGAGCAGCAGAATCTTCTCGGCATCGCTCTCGTTGAGCGGGTCGAGCTTCTTGAGCGTATCGATCCGGCGGCGCAGCAGCGCTTCGTAAGGGCCCGCGTCGCCGTGAACGCGCACTTCGGTGATCCGGCCCCAGACGATCGTCAGGTGCAGTACGCCGTCGGTGATCTGCTGCTGCGGGATCTGGACGCTCGCGACATAGCGCGCCGCGCGCAGCCGCGCCTGTGCCTGGTCGCGGATCGCGCAGACCACGCGGATCGGCTGATCGCCCGCGGGCGGCGTGATCCCGCCGAGGATACGTGCCAGTTCGGGCGGAAGCGGATCGCCGCCCGTCCCCGCGAACACGACCGAGGTCAGCGCAGTGTGGACGTCGCTGGATTCGAGCGGGCATGGCCCCGTGCCGATCGCGTTGCCACCGGTGACGCGGACCCGTTCCTCGGGAACGGCCTGCGACGGCGCGGTCGGGTTCACGACTTCGCGCGGGGCGGGATTGGGCAGTGTCGGGGACGGGGGCGCCGGCGGCGGCGCGGCCTGTCCGAACGCGCCTTGCGACGACGCAACGAGCGCCAAGACCCCGGCGATCGTGGCGAACGAAATCCTGCCCAAAACTCAGCCCCCCGAACAGATCTTGGACCGATACATCCCTGGCGGTATTGCCGCTCAAGTAATCGGTTCAATCCTCAATTCCGACGCGGGGGATCGCCGAGAAGTCGGACCGAGTCAACTGAAGTTCCTATCGATTATTTCCGCTTCGAAGCAGTTTTTTCGAACGGGAAATCGTCACGAAATCGCCTTGGCGGGCTTCCCAACGCCAACAAGCGATCGGGGCACTATCCGGCATTGGTATTGGTCACCGCTCCTCCGAACAGGCTCTGCGGCGATTCCCAATCGAGCCGTATCCGGCGATGCGCGATCAGCCAGTCTTCATCGACTTTGCGGAACAGGTCCAGGTAATAGCCGGCGTGATCGGGACCGATATCGGTCCAGGCAGCCCAATACGTCCTGACCTGCGCGGCATCCGCGCCGATCAGGTCGATCTTCGAAGTCGACAGGTGATGGCGCGCGAAGCTCGCTTTCGTGATCGGGACGTCCGACGGCTCGCGCCAGCGGTTCTGCCACGCGAGGATCGCCGCGCGCCCTTCGTAACGAAAGCGCTGCGCGTCTGGGACGCCTTCGGACTCGATGATCCCGTCCTCGGTGAAGCAGGCGGCGAGGTCCTGGGCCTTCAGCCGGTCGCCGCTGGTGGTGTACTTGGCGATGGTGTCGCGGATCGCCTCTCGGGCGGAGAGTTCGTCCAGGGTCATGCGTTGGTCCGGGTTGGGCGCTCGGCCTTCGGCAGGGTCGGGCCGAGCGCGTTCGAGATCTATTCGCTCTTCAAGAGATCCGCTCACCCCGCGCTTGTCGAGGGGTCATACCATGATCAGTCCGGCATCGACGTTGATCGACTGCCCGGTGATCGTGCGCGCGTAGTCGGAGGCGAGGAACAGCGCGAGATTGGCGACATCCTCGGCAGTCGAGTACGTCTTGAGCGCGCACGGGGCGAGCACCTGTTCGTGCATCACTGCCTCGTCGATGCCCTTCTCGGCCGCGACGCGCTTGACCCAGTTCATCATCAGGTCGGTGGCGATCGCGCCGGGGACCACGCAGTTGCAGCGGATGCCGTACTGGCCGACTTCGCGCGCGATGGTCTTGGTCAGGATGCGCAGCGCGCCCTTGGCGGCCGAATAATGCGACTTGCGGATCATCCCGTCCCAGCCCGCGCCTGACGAGAAATTGACGATCGCACCCGACTTGCGCTCGATCATCGATCGATTGAGCACTTCCTTGCTGCACAGCATCGCGGCCATGCAATCGACCTCGTAAGTCGAGAGGAAGTTCTCGGTGGTCTGCTCCCAGATCCACTTGTCGGTGCCGGGGACGGCGGCGTTGTTCATCATCACGTCGACCTGGCCCCAGCGCACCATCGCCGCCTCGACCATCCGCGCGACGTCCTCCGGCTTGGTCACATCGGCCTGCACCGCGACGACATCGCCGCCGATGCCCGCCGCCACGGCCTCGACCAGCTCGACGCGCCGCGCCGCCAGCACCAGCTTCGCGCCTTCGTCGGCCATCATCTGCGCCATGACCGGACCGAGGCCCGTGCTCGCGCCGGTGATGATCGCGACGCGCCCGTCGAACCGCTTCATATCGCGAGCACCTTGCGCATCGTATCGTGGCTCTCGGGTGACCCGTCGAGCGTGCGGTTGAAGCGTTCGACGATGCGCCAGCCCGCCTCGGTACGTTTCAAGGTCCAGTGGTTGACCGCAGCGCGCCAGAGGAACCAGCGGTCCTCCTCGCGCAGCACCACGAACGAATAGCCGACCGCCTGCGCCGAGTCGCCGTCGACGGTGATCTTGGGGGTTGCGGTGAGATGCGCGCAGCCGGCCTCGACCAGACCGAGATGGCCCGGCCAGCTGTACATGTCCGCAATCTCGCCCGGTGCCTCGAGCCGCTTGATCCCGCCTCCGTTGAGGCCGAAGTTGTAGCCGCCGCCCTCGACCCACAGCGCGCTTGCGGGCTGGGCGGTGGCGCTATCGACGAGCGGGCCGTATGTGTTGAGCAGATTGAGGATCGCGAGGTGATCCTCAGCCGCCTGCAGCCGCGCTTCGAGCGCGGCAAGGCGCTGTTCCGTGGTCATGGACTCTCCCGATCCTGTTTATCGTGCCGTTGTCGAGCACCGGATCGGAAGGGTCAAGCGCGCTTGGCGCGCCGTCTTCGGAACACCCGTGTTCAGAACCAGCGCGAGCGGCGTGTCTCGGGAATTGCGTCACCGTCTTCGTCGACCGTCCCGCCGGCGAAAACCCGGCGTTCGACGACGACGGGCTCGGCCGAGCGTGCGGCATCGGCCAGCGCTTCGGCGCGCGCGGCGCGCAATTCGGCGGCGCGCGCTTCGAACTCGGCCTGGCGTGCGGTGATCTCGCCGCGGCGTTCGACACGCATCCGGTCAAAGCTGCGCCACATCTGGCTGGTCGCGAACACCATGAACATGCCGCCGATCATCGCGACGTGCATCAGCGCGATCGTCACCTGCATCGGATCGGTGAAGTTGCTGTGGAAGAACAGGATCGTCAGCGCGATGAACCCCGCGAGCAGCACCGAAGCCAGCCGCGTCGCGACGCCCACCGCCAGGCACAGCCCGGCGACCAGCTCGAACACACCCGTCGGAACGGCGAGCGCGGAGGGCAGTCCGACGGCAGCGATCTCATGCTGCGTGGCTGCCACGTGAAGCAGCTTGGTGATGCCGGATTCGATGAAGATAAGGGCCAGTAGGATCCGGCCGATCAGGGCAGCAACGGTAGACATGATCGCTCTCCTCATCGGCGCCCGCGCCGCCTATCATGATGAAAGCGCAGGGACGCGAGAAGGTTCCGTTGCGTATCAGCTATACGCACAATCACGGAAGCGAATTGTTCGCCGGTTCAGAAACTTTCTTTGTATACCTGCGCGATATCACCGCCCCACTCGCCATGGAACTTGTCGAGCAGCCGCTGCGCCGGGACTTTGCCGGTGGCGACGATCTCGTCGAGCGGGGCGAGCAGCACGCTTTCGCTCTCACCGGTCTGGTTCAACAGCCCTCGTGCATCGAGCCCGGAACGGACGATCGCGAGGACTTCGCGGGACAGTTCGTGCAGCGATGCGCGGCCCGGCACGGGCGCGTCCAGCGCCAGCCGGGGGACGGCGTCACGCAAGGCCTCACGCTCGTCCATGGTCCAGTCCTTGACCAGATCCCACGCCGCATCGAGCGCGCCCTGATCATACAGCAGGCCGACCCAGAATGCGGGCAAGGCACTGATAAAGCTCAAAGGTCCGCCGTCCGCGCCGCGCATTTCGAGGAAGCTCTTGAGCCGCACTTCGGGGAATGCGGTGGAGAGATGGTCGGTCCAGTCGCTGATCACCGGACGCTCGCCAGGCAGCGCCGGCAGCTTCCCGGCGATGAAGTCGCGAAAGCTTTGCCCGGCGGCGTCAATGTATTTCCCATCGCGGAATACGAAATACATAGGCACATCGAGCATGTAATCGACATACCTTTCGTAACCGAAGCCTTCTTCGAAGACGAACGGCAACATGCCGGTGCGCTGCGGATCGGTATCCGACCAGATGTGGCTGCGGTACGACAGGAAGCCGTTGGGCCGCCCTTCCGTGAACGGCGAATTGGCGAACAGCGCGGTCGCTAGCGGCTGCAGCGCGAGGCTGACCCGGAACTTCTTCACCATGTCGGCCTCACTCGCATAATCGAGGTTGGTCTGGATGGTGCAGGTGCGCAGCATCATGTCGAGGCCCATCGAGCCCACGCGCGGCATGTGGCGCAGCATGATCGCATAGCGGCCCTTGGGCATGATCGGCAGCTCGTCGCGCCGCTTGTCGGGCCACATGCCGAGGCCGAGATAGCCCAGTCCGAGGTCGCGGCCGACCGCCTTGGCCTGGTCGATGTGGCGCACGGTCTCGGCGTGAGTCTCATGGAGGCTGCGCAGCGGCGCGCCCGACAGTTCGAGCTGTCCTGCGGGTTCGAGGCTGATCGCGCCGTCCGAGCCCGACATCGCGATGACGTGGCCGCCCTCTTCGACCGGCTTCCAGCCGTATCGGGTCAACCCGCTGAGCAGATCGCGGATACCGCCGGGCTCGTCATAGCTGGGGGCGCGGTGATCGGCGGTTCGATAGACCTGCTTCTCGTGCTCGGTGCCGATGCGCCAGCGCTCGCGCGGTTTCTCACCGGCTGCGATCGGCTCGGCCAGCTGGCGGATGTCCTCGATCACCGGGTCGATCCGGTCGTTTTCCTGGCGGGTGCTCATGGCGGCGCAGGTAGTTTGGCGAGGAAGCTTGCGCCAGCATTAATTGTGTACCGCTCGGTGCGATTATCCGCGCGCAGGCACTACCAGTCGCCAGCGATCCCCATCCACAAGGCTGTGGCGGCAATCGCAGCCGTCTCACCGCGCAGAATCCGCGGACCGAGCGAGATCGGCACGGCTTGCGGCAGCGCGCGGATCGCGGCGCGCTCGGCGTCGTCGAACCCGCCTTCGGGGCCGGTGAGCAGCGCAGCCGGCCCTTTACGCTCGGCAAAAGCGTCGGCTGCCGGGGCGCCACCGTTCTCATCGGCGAAGAACAGCGTGCGACCCTCGGGCCAGTCACGCAGCAGCGCCTCGAGCTTCACCGTCTCCGCGATCTCAGGCAGAGCCGTGCGCGCGCATTGCTCGGCCGCCTCGGTGACGATCGCGCGCGCGCGGTCGGGATTGAGCCGGTCGGCGACGCAGCGGCGCGTGACCAGCGACTGGATCCGCCGCACGCCCAGTTCGCTCGCCTTCTCCAGCACCAGGTCGAAACGGTCCTTCTTGAGCAGCGCCGCGCAGAGCCAGAAATCGGGCACCTCCTCGCGCGTGCGGGTGCGGGCCTCGCAGACCAGCATGACCTCGCGCTTGCCGACCGCATCGACCCGGGCGGTCCATTCGCCGGTCAGATCGTCGCACAGCACGACCGCATCGCCCGGACCGATGCGCATCACCTTACCGAGGTAATGCGCCTGCGCGCCTTCGATCGTGACCGCCGCGCTCTGATCGAGCACATTGTTCACGAACAGGCGCGGCGCGGATTTCGGGGGCCAGGCGGGGGTGGCGGACATCGCCCCGGTTAGCGCGCTGTAACGCTCCGGCGCAACGGCGTTCGTGCGGCCTCAGTAATCGCTGACGAGCGTATCCAGAAACGTCGCCGCCGATGCGCGCAGCGCGCCTTGCGTGCCATCGTCCATCTTGTCCCAGGTCCGATAGGGCATCGCCAGCCGGTGATTGCTCCCCAGCTTCTCGCGGTTGCGCGCAAGGAAGTCCCAGTACAGCGCGTTGAACGGGCAGGCATCGGGTCCGGTCCGCTGCTTCACGTCGTACCGGCAGCTGCCGCAATAGTCCGACATGCGGTCGATATAGGCGCCCGAGGATATGTAGGGCTTCGAGCCGAGCAGGCCCCCGTCGGCGAACTGGCTCATGCCCAGCGTATTGGGCAGCTCGACCCACTCATAGGCATCGACGTAGATCTCGAGATACCAGCGATGGACCTGCGCCGGATCGGCACCGATCAGCAACGCGAAGTTGCCGGTCACCATCAGCCGCTGGATGTGGTGCGCATGTGCGGTGGCGAGCGTCTGGCCGAGCGCCTCGGCCATGCAGTGCATCTGGGTCTCGCCGGTCCAGTAGAACCCCGGCAGCGCGCGCCTGGCGTTCAGGAAGTTGCGCGTGACGTAATCCGGCCCTTCTAGCCAGTAGATCCCGCGCATGTATTCGCGCCAGCCGACGATCTGACGGACATAGCCCTCGACCGAGTTCAGCGGCGCACGGCCGCCGCGATATTCGGCCTCGGCGCGGCGGCACAAGTCGAGCGGGTCGAGCAGACCGGCATTGATGTAGGGCGAGAGGATCGAGTGCCACAGGTGCCGCTCGCCGCTGAGCATCGCGTCCTGATAGGCGCCGAATTCCGGCAGCGCGTGCTTGAAGAAGTACGACGCCTGCCGTTCGGCGTCCGCGGCGGTCACGGCATAATCGAACGCATCGAGGCTACCGGGATGATCGGCGAAGCGCTCGGCCACCAGATCGAACACTTCGCGCGTCACCGCATCGGGCGCGAAGGCCAGCGGCCGGGGCATCGCCAGGTCGCGCTTCGCCGGCTTGCGGTTGTCCTTATCGAAGTTCCACTGGCCGCCGGCGGGCTTGTCGCCGTCCATCAGCAACCCGGTCTTGCGGCGCATCTCGCGGTAGAAGAACTCCATCCGCAACTCGCGGCGGTCTTTCGCCCATTCGGCGAACTCGGCATGCGCGGCGATGAAGCGGTCATCGGGCCGGATATCGACGGGCAGGCCGAACAGCGTCTCCCACGAATCGAGCATCGCCGCGACGCGCCACTCGCCTGCTTCGGTGACGACGATCCGCTCCGGCCCATGCCGCTCCACCGCGCGCGCGACTTCGCCGGTGAAGCTGCCGGCGTTCGCGGGATCGTCCAGCCGGGTGTACTCGACCGCCCAGCCCTCGCCACGCAGCCGCTCGGCATGATGGCGCATCGCGGCGAACAGGAACGCGATCTTCGCCTTGTGATGCCGGACGTACGTCGTCTCTTCGGCGACTTCCATCATCAGCACGATGGCGCCTGCGGGATCGATGTCGCGCAAGGATGCAATACCGAGGCTGAGCTGATCGCCAAGGATCGGGACAAGGATACGGCGCGAGGTCATGTCGACCGAAAGTGTGGGACCCGCTTAGGTTCCTCCCCGGCAATGGCAGGAAACGGAGGCCCACCCCCTCTCCCCTCCCGCAAGCGGGAGGGGAGAGGGGCTTGCTGAGCCGCAGGCGAAATCAGTCGCGGCGGGGTGCGCCTCCGCCGCGGCATTCCTACGCGCTGACCGACTCGCGATAGCGCGGCGCGACGTCGCGGCGCGACATGTTCTGCGTGAACACCAGCCGCGCGTCCTGAACCGCGGTCCACTGGCTCTCGTCGGCGAGCGGCGGGATCGTGATTCCCTCGCGGCGGTCGAAGCCGACCAACGCCGCGTCGACCAGATCGTCGACTTCCATCAGCCAGTC
>CAJCHR010000345.1 GCA_903970225.1 Actinobacteria bacterium 21-64-8
CGAGCTGCGCCTGCGCGCTGGCGATCTGCGCACCGCGCGCCTTGACTTGCGCGGCCAGCGCCGAGCCGGTGGCGCTGGTCTGGCCGAACTGGCGCTGCGCCTTGACCAGATCGGCCTCGGCCTGCGCCAGCGCGATACGCGCGTCGCGGTCGTCGATCCGCACCACGATGTCACCGCGCCGGACGGTCTGCGTATCGGAGACGAGCACGGCCGCCACTTGTCCGGACACCATCGGCGTGACCGATGCGGAGTAGGCGCCGACATAGGCATTGTCGGTCGTGACGTGATGGCTGCCGACCAGGAAGTGCCAGGCGCCGAAGCCCAGCCCTGCGACCAGCACGACACCGGCGATCCCGATCAGGAGTTTCTTGCGCAAGGCGCTGCGCGGAGCGGAAGCCTCCTCCACGGGAGCGTCGGAAGTAAAGGTGGGGTCGGCGTCAGCCATGATGAGCATCCTTGGCAGGTTCGGCCGTCGCTGCGGACGACGGAGTATCGGAGGTGAGGCCGCCGCCGAGCGCGCGCACCAGCGCGACGTCGAGCGTGAAGGCGCGCGCTTCGAGATCGGCAACCGCGCGTCGGCTCTGGAGGACCGTGTCTTCGCTCGTCAGCACCGTCAGATACGTCGAGAGACCGCCCTGGTAGCGCAGCCGGGCGACCGCATAGCCTTCCTCGGCATCGGCCAGCGACTGCCTGGTCTGCTTCAACCGCTCGGCCAGCATCGACTGGCTGGTAACCGCGTCGGCGACATCGTGGAACGCGTCCGCCACGGTGCTGTCGTACGTGGCGACCGCCTCGTCATACGTGGCCCGTGCCGTCCGGTACTGGCCCGCGATCGCGCCGCCGTGAAAGATCGGCAGGCTGACCGCGGGGCCCGCGTTGCCGTAGCTCGATCCGCCCTTGAACAGATTGGTCAGCCCCAGCGATTCGAAACCCGCGAGCGCGGATATGCTCACCGCCGGATAGAAATCGGCCCGTGCCACCTTGATGCGCTCGGCGGCGGATTGCACCCGCGCCCGAGCGGCCGCGACATCGGGGCGCCGGCCGATCAGATTGGTGGTGACGTCGGCAGGAATCCCGCGCGCCCGCACCAGCGCCGCCGGCCGGGCAATGGCGAGACCGCGATCCGGCCCTTCGCCGAGCAGCGCGGCGAGGCGGTTGCGGGTCAGCGCTATGCTCTCGTCCGTCGCCGCGAGATCGGCGCGGGCGGAGGGAACCGCCGCGTCGGCCTGCTTCAGCTCGGCCTTTGTATCGAGTCCCGTGGCGAAGCGGCTTGCGACGAGCGACTGGCTGTCGATCCGTGAGCGGATCGCCGCTTCCTCGACATCGCGCTCGGCATATTGCTGCGCGAGATCGGCATAAGCGCTGGCGATGCCGGTAGAGAGGACCAGACGCGCTTCCTGCTCGTCCAGGTCTGCCGCCACGACGTCCGATGTCGCGGCCCGGAGCGCGGCCCGGTTCTTGCCCCACAAGTCGAGATCGAAGCTGAGGTTGAGCGAGGCCCCGCCCGTGTCGTTCAAGCCTTTCGGCACGAACGCCGCCGGAATGCCGTCATTGTAGCTCTGCTTGGCCTCGGCGACATTTCCGTTCGCATCGAGTTTGGGCAGCAACCTGGCGCCGGTCTGTTGGCGACTGCCCTGTGCGGCACGCAGGCGAGCGGCGGCGATCTCGATGCTTGGCGCGCCCTTCAGTCCTTCCTCGATCAGCGCGGTCAGCTGCGGATCGCCATAGGCGCGCCACCAGTCGGTTGCCGGCCAGGCGTCGGCTATCATGCCGCGCGAGAGCGTCTGTGCCGCAGCGAAGCTGGCGGCGGGCCGCGGTTCAGGCGGCGCGCCCAGATGAGGCAGCGGCGCACAGCCGGCGAGAAGGGTCGATCCCAGAAGCGCACCTGTCAGCGCGCCGGGAAGCAGGATTTTTGTCATGTCATAACCGTACTGTTTGGTACGGTTGCGAGATGCACCGCGTCCTGCGCCTTGTCAATAACAATCGTACCATGTAGTACGGTTTTATGACGGACGCGAAGACGGCACCGATCGGCAAGCGAGAGGAGCGCCGGCTCGAGCGGCGGCGTGCGATCCTTGCCGTCGCGACCCGGTCGTTCCTGGAAAACGGCTATGACGGCACGACGATGTCCGGCATTTCCGCGCTTCTGGGCGGATCGAAGGGCACCTTGTGGAACCACTTTTCCTCGAAGGAAGACCTGTTCGCGGCCTTCCTCGACGAATCGACGGCTGTCTTCAAAGAAGAGTTGCTGACGGTTCTCGAACCGTCACGCGATCTGCGTCCGGCTCTCGAAACCTTCGCGCGGCGGTTTATCGAGAAAATCAGCCTGCCCCAATCCATCAAGCTTTACCGATTGATCATCGGTGAAAGCGGCCGTTCGCCCGAAGTCGGCCGGATGTTCTATGAACGGGCGCTGGGCGCGGTCGAGGCGATGCTCGTGCGGTTCCTGGAGGATCGTATGAAGGCCGGCGTTTTGCGAACGAGCGATCCGCTCGCGAGCGCGCGCCTCATCCTCGCGCAGTGCGTCGCTTGCGGCCATCGGCAGATGCTGTTCGGTGACGCTTCGATCGATCCCGCCGTCCTGGCCGAGGAAGCCGTGCAGATCGTGGACACGTTCCTGCGTCTTTATGCGGCCGAAGAGGGTCTCCAGGGCGAGGGCGCAACCTGAACCGATCATCCGGAACAGGGCTGTAATCAGGATGCCGGAGCGTCCGGATCGGAGCGACCTGGTACGGCAGTGGCTCCTCGGGAAGCGCTCAAGTCTGCGAGTAACGCCTTCTGAGAGCCGCCTACCCGCCGATCGATCGGGACTGGCTCGCCAATGCTGTCAGCGTGTCGGCTGCGGTTGCTTCGAGTTGCCGTGACAGCGAGTCCAGGTCGTTGCCGCTATCCGGCGCGGTTTCGATCGCCGCGGAGTCCTGCGCAAGCCTCACGGCGCCGACACCCAGAGCGGCCCCCTTCAGCGAGTGCGCCTGCGAACGGGCCGCGACGATGTCTCCGGCGCGCAGCAGGCCGGCGATGGCGGCAGGACGGGTCTGCAGCTCGATATCGAACAGATCGAGCAGGCGCTGCACGTTCGCCTCTCCGAGCGAACTCGTCAGACCGCGCAGCCGCTCATGATCCAAGATCGGGGTGGCTGAGGCAAGCGGATCCTCTGCGGCCGCATCCTCGATATCGGTAGCCGCATTCGCCAGTCGATCCCTCAGAACACGGCTGTCGATCGGCTTCGTGAGGAAGCCCGAAAGCCCCGCATTCTCGTAAAGGCGGCGTCGTTCGGTCGAGGTGTCAGCCGTCACCGCGTAAATCGGGATCCTGGCGCAGGGTCCCGAGCCGCCGCGTATCGCTCTGGTAGCGGACACGCCGTCCATTTCCGGCATCTGCATGTCCATCAGAATGACGTCATACCCTGTCGCCGCCGCGGCCTCGACCGCGAGCCGGCCGTTTTCGACGCATACGACCTTGTGGCCATCCCGTTCCAGCAAGGCGGTCAGCAGGGTCTGGTTGATCAGGTTGTCCTCCGCCACGAGAACCGACAAAGCGCGCACCGGTTTCGCCGGCTGATGATCGATGAGATTGGGGGTTTCGATCTGGGCAACGCCGAGTTCGATCGTGAACCAGAAGACCGATCCCTGACCGGGCGTGCTTTGCATACCGATCTCGCCGCCCATCGCCTCGATCAACCGGCGGCTGATCGCAAGCCCGAGCCCGGTGCCGCCAAACTGGCGCGTCGTTGAGGCATCGGCCTGCACGAACGGCTGGAACAGATGCTGCGCGTCGGCGGGATCAATACCAATGCCGGTATCACGCACCTCGACCCGCCACTTGTGCCGCCCGGTGTGCCCGGGGGTCATGGACAGGCGCAGTTCGATGAGGCCGTTCGCGGTGAACTTGATCGCATTGCTGATCAAGTTCGACATCACCTGCTTGATCCTGATCGGATCCCCCCGAACAAGCAGGGCGCTTCCGACGGGACACGTCAGGGAAACCTGAAGACCTTTTTGCGATGCGGCGTTGTGAAACAGGTTGATCGTCGCCTGGGCGAGTTTGCCGATGTCGAAGGAAACATCTTCGAGCATGACCCGCCCGTTTTCGATCTTGGAATAATCCAGCACGTCGTCCAAAACTTTCATCAATAACTTGGCGGATTCCTGGAGGCTGTCGAAGAAGCGCTCCCGGTCGGGTACCGCGAGGTCTGAGCGCAGCAGTTCGATCATTCCCAGGACGCCAGTCATCGGCGTTCGGATTTCGTGAGTCATCGTGGCGAGGAAGGCGCTTTTCGCTTTTGCGGACTGCTCCGCCTCATCGCGCGCCGCGATCAGTTCGGCTTCCGCTTTGCGTTGCTCGGTTATATCGAGGAAGGTCCCGAACACGCCGCTGATCTTTCCATCGGTCCCCAATTCGACCTGCCCATCCGATCGAACGCAGCGCTCCTCACCATCAGGACGAACGATCCGCGCCTGGAATCCCCAGGATGTCCCATCACGCAAGGCGGCGTCGACATAGGCGCGAACCATTTCGCGATCATCGGGATGGTAAGCGCTTATGCCATCGGCAAGAACGGGCTCATAACCGTCCGGCAGGCCGTGAATGCGATAAACCTCGGCAGACCAGAACAACGACAAATTCGTCGAATCCAACCGCCAGTGGCCAACGCCGGCCAAGGTCTCTGCCATTGTCAGCAGACGGTTGCTTTCCTCGAGTCGGGCGCGAGCCAGCTCCGCCGCGTCCTCGGCAGCTTTGCGTTCGCCAATATCCCGAATGCTCGCGATATATTCCAGCGGAGACCCCGGACCGGAGCCGTGCAAGAGCCGGTAGTTCCCTTCGACCCAGGCATAATGGCCGTCCGCCTTGCGATGACGATAGGCCAGGACCCCCGTGCCGGGCGGCTCGAAACTCAGCGAAACTTGCGGCAGATCATCGGGGTGCACGAAAGCCTCGAACGGCGTCCCGATCAGCGCTTCGGCTTCGTACCCCAGGATGTCCCTGGAGGCGGGCGAAACGTAGCTCTGGATCCCGTTCAGATCGATCCGCACGATCATGTCGTTCGAGCTTTCGGACAGGAAACGGTGAAGACGCTCGCTTTGTCCGACATTCTCGTGGAGTCTGCGGCGGTCTGAAAGCACCGAGGCGAGCGGGAGATTTGCAAACCCGCACACGGCTACGAACAGATCCAAGAGGTATGTGCGAGCAGGGTCGGTAGGCTGCGTATGCGCAATGGGGCCGTAACCGGACACCGTGAGCGCGGTGACGATGATCGTGACCACCAGAATGGTGGACGTAGCGCCTGCGAACGACAGTCTGAACGCTGCCAACGTCAAGCATGGCAGGACCACGAACGTTATCGGGTATCCGTGCTGGTAGAAAACGAACGTGGAGACGGCGACGGCAAGGCCGAAGACCAGGGCTGCCTCGAAGGCGGGGCGCGAGTGCGAAAGCTCGACCATGTCCTGTCGCCGCACGCTCATGATGGCCGGCGTCACCACAGCGACGGCCGCAGCGTGCGCGGCAAACCAGCGCGGTGCAACCGAAAGCGGCGATCCGATGTCGAACAGCCAAAGAAGTGCCGCGGCCGTGACGGCGCCTGATCCGGGAGCCAGGACACCGGCAAACAGGACGAACGCGCCCATGACCCGCAGCGGAGAGATTTTCTGTCGCTCCTTCAGCGTTCCGCGCAGGAGGGGAACCGTCACCAGAAGTTCGACGATCGCCGCGATCGCAAGCGCGAGCGACAACATCTTGTCGCTGCCGGTGGCGATGCAGCCGGCCAGTATCGCGATACAAGTGCCAGCTTCCAGAAGGCGCTTGTCCTCGTCGGCGAAGCGAAGCACCAGACCCGCCGCAACGCCGTAAGTGGCGGCGCTAGCCCCGAGCGGACCGATGGCTCCGGCAAGGATATTCTGGCATGCCGCCAGCGCAAAGACGGCCAGCCAAATGGCGCCCATGAGGTAAAAATCGTTCCGCGCTCGGGCGTCTCGCAAGCGCTGCATTACGCCTCCATCTCTATCTCAACGCGACGTGCCGGTGGTTCGGTACGTAAATACCACCAGGTCATGTCTTTGTCTTTTCGCCGATCGAGTCCGGCGGCGTAACTCCGCTCGGTCGACACGACGACGTGCAACGATCCTGCTCAAACCGTCAGGCCCATATCGAGAAGCGCGAAGCCTCCTGCGCCAGCGCCTCCAGCATGATGCTCATGTTCCGATCAGTCGGAAGTTCATCGCGCCGGCGGGAGGGTTGGGTGTTCCCGTCGGCGCGTCGACTGGTTCAGGCTTGAAAAATCCAAACCGTGATCGTCCCAGGTTCGACACGCTGGCAGGAGGGTTGGGAGTTCCTGCGAGCGCTTCAAAATGGGTGTCGGAACCATAGCGGTATCACCGGGGAGGCATATAACCCTTTGGGGTCAGCCCGCGATCCGGGCCGCCGGCTCGGCGCTGCCGTAGACATCGTGCAGCATCAGGATGGCCTGAGTCCGGTTCAATGCGCCTAGCTTGCGCAGGATCGCCTTTACATGCGCTTTGACCGTGATTTCCGAAAGACTGAGATCATAGGCGATCTGCTTGTTCAGCTTGCCGTCTCCCATTGCCGCCAAGACCCGGCGCTGCGCCCCCGTAAGCGATGCCAGCTTGCTGAAATTGTCGTCCGGCGAGCCGTCCGTATCTTCAAGGGACGCGGCGCTGAACCATGTCCTGCCATCGATCAGCGCGCCGATCGCATCGATCATCTCGGAGATCGGCGCGGCCTTGGACACAAAACCCTTTGCGCCGGCCAGCCGGACCTTGCGTTCGATGTGCGGTTGCTCGGATCCGGTCACGACAAGGATGTTCAACGCCGGGCATTCCGCGACCAATTCGGTGATCGCCAGCGTGCCGCGACTGTCGGGCAAAACGAGGTCGAGCACCAGCATGCCCGCACCGCTCAACAATGGGCGGGCCTCTGCCAACGATCCTGCAAAAGCCGACTTTGCCGAGGGATCGGCCACTTCCACAGCCATCCGGGCGGCCTCCCGGCACATCGGATGGTCATCCGCGATCACCACTCGAAGCGGCATGGTCTCTCGTTCGTCCGTGCGAAATTTACGTCCGGGAGTTTTAGCATCATGTTGACGGAGAAGGCGACGATTGATTTTCCATCGTCTCCGGAACCGGCTCCAGAAAGTCTGGACTGTGTCGTTCGCGATCTCGATGCTGCACGCTGATGCAGACACGTATGTCGATGCGGATTTTCCGAGCATCTTTCCGGCCCTTGGCGTCCCCGTCATGACGTTCGTTTCCATCAGATCGTAAGCGCCTCGCGGTTCGAAGCGGCCGCCGAGCGCCAGCGCATGCTCGCACCGACTGCCAGAAAACCGACGATCAGCATCGTCCATGTCCCCGCCTCCGGCACCGCCGCCACCGGCGCGTTGCTGGGCGCCGAATGCGGCCCGAATACGTTCGCATCGGGAGAAAAGTCGTTGATCTGCCCCGTCCCGGACATCGATCGCGCGATCAATTGCCCGTCGAGGTGGCCGTTATCGAAGCTGACATCGGCATTGGGGGCGAGGATCGAGCCTTCGAAGCCAATGCCGCCGAGCGTCAGCGACGTGGCGTCGCTGAAATTGAACAGGATATGCGAAGCCGGCGTCGCGCCAACGTCGAAACCCATGTTCAGAAACGATGCCGACGTCCCACCGACGTTGATCAGGGCATAGGCGCTCGCGGGAATGTCGAGATGGAACAGGCCCACTGCGTTCGTGTCCGCGCCCGCCACGTCGAACACGTTCAGGCCGGAAAGACCGCCGGTCAACGTCATGGTGCCATACCGGTTGAACACCGATCCGCTCGCGGTCTTGTCCGCGTCTCGCGACGAATTGTCCGTATAAAGCTGCTTCAGGCCCGCGAAGTCGATCGGACTGCCCAGGATTTGCGAACCGTTGGCGAGGTAGGCGTCGCCCGAGATCGTCGGAGCCGCCGCATTCCCATGATAAAGCTGGCCATTGCTGAAGGCGATCGACCTGCCCGCGACAAGCGTGTTGGCGTTATCGGCAGCCGGCGAAAGCCTCTTGCCGACGGCATAGGCGTTAAGCGAGATGTCCCCGCCCGCGGCCAGAGCGCCTTCCACATCGCTGAAGTGGCCGGTGAAGTTCTCGAAAACGAGGACGTTAAAGTTCGTCGGCTTCGCCTGAGCGTTGCCTCCGGCGAATGCCAAAGCACAAGCCGCCCCAACGGCGATCCGAACCCAAGAATTCATGACAAACCTCCGGCGCCTGCGCGATGGAGCCGAGCGGCCCGTCGCCTCGTCCTCGGCCGCCCTCAGGCAGCCGATTTCCCGCGAGCGAACAGATCCTCGACCACCGCGAGGCCGAAGCCGATGGCCCCTTCGCTGTAGCGGCGAAACAGGCGCTTCGGCTCGAGCGCCAGGCGCCACAGCCACTCGGCTTTCAGCGAAACCGCGAGCGGGTGGGGGGGCTGCACGAGACCGAGCGAGATCTTGAGCGACTGGCCGATGCACAGCGCCCAGCAGTTCGGCAGAAGGTCGCGGTAACGCGCCGCGAAGATTTCGCTGCGCGGTGCACCCACGCCGAGGAACAGGAGGGTCGCGCCGAAGTCTGAGATCTGCTCGGCCAGTTGTGCGCAATAGGCATCGTCCGAACCGAACTTGGGAGGGGCGATCTCGACTTTGACGCCGACATGCCATGCCGAGAGCGCTGCCCAGCGCAGCACTGCAAGCGCGGTCTCTTCGTTGTCGACCAGAAAGAACAGGCGGTGCGATTCGTCGAGCGTGACGCGGTGCATCAGTTCGTCGACCACTTCGCGTCCGGTGACACGGCCGGCGACCTGGCAGCCGCGCAGACTGGCATACTTGGCAACCGGAAAACCGTCGCACGTCAGAAGATCGGCGGTCTCGAGGACGCGGCGCAGCTCTTCGTCGTGGCGCATCACCGAGATGTGCTGGATGTTCGGCGTAACGAACAGTCGCGCCTTGCCCTCTGCAGAACCCGGCGCAGCCATGTGCTCGGCAACGCCGCGGACATCCAGCGCGCTCAGGGAGAGGCCGAACGCGCGGCGTGCGGGCTTGGCTGCGGTATAGGAGTCGAGCGTATCGCCTCCGTTTATAAAGGACTTGAACATGGAAATACCCCTGATTTAAAAGATATCAGATATTTTTTGATTATTTTTTATAGTATTATTTTTCAGTTAATCGTTTTCGTTTATGACGGTGCCGGTGATCTGACGTCCGGTGTGACGCTCCTATAAGCGCACCATTTTGCCCGCGATATCACCCCTTGGGGTCACTCCTCGTGGCCGAAACATCACGACAGCGGCAGCGTCATTTCGCGGTTCAGTACCTTTGCCGAGCGCACGCCGAAGCGAATGCGGTCAATCAAGCCGATTTGCTCGATACCGAGCGGGCCCGGACCGTCTGGCAAGTTCGCCCGGGACAAAGGCTTCCGTGGCCCGCCGCGTTTTCTCCAGCCGTCGGGAGTGAACGTCGCCGTCGTGCGTTATCCAGCGTTGCAGGCGGCCGGATCGAAGAGGCCGGATCGAAAGAGGACCGTGATGATCAGGGATTTCGCAGAGCTGGACAGGGTGCGCGGCGAGTGCCGCAAGCTGGTGACGACGCGGGCGCTGGCGGCGGCTGCGACTTCGGTCATACCTATCCCGGGGATCGACATCGCCGCGGACGTCGGGCTGCTTACGAGCCTGCTCGGCCAGATAAACGAGCGCTTCGGCCTCAGCGAGAGGCAGATCGAGCGATTGGACCCGCATACCGGCCAGAAAGCGCTGTTGATCGCCGCGGGCCTTGGCAACGGCGTGATCGGCCGTGCCGTCTCCAAGCGGATCGTATCCGTCCTGTTGCGGCGCGTGGCAAAACGGCTCGTCGTGGGATCGGCGGCGAAATTCGTTCCTTTTGCGGGATCCGCGCTTGCGGCCGCGCTCGGCTTCAGCGCGATGAAGCTGGCCGGGAACGCGCACGTCGAGGATTGTTACCGAACCGCGCGCGCGCTCCTCGATGAAGGTCGCGGACTGTGACGTGACCCGCGACCAGAGGTTTCAAACGCCGACGGCTTCCAAGGCAGGGTTCTTCGAGATCCGGCGAACCTGGTCGAGCGCGCCGTTAATGGAGGCGCGGCGTGCGTCGTCACCGCGCCCCAGCCCCTCCGCGAGAATGAACTCAAGATCCGTGACGCCGATGAAAGTGAAGACCGATCGAAGCAAAGTTTCGGCGTGTTCGAATGCGGAAAACGGAGCGCCCTCGCCATAGAAATTGCCGCGCGCCAGGGCGACGATTACGCGCTTGCCCGTGGCAAGCCCGATCGGGCCGTTCTCACTATAACCGAACGTCTTGCCCCGCACCGCGATGCGGTCGATCCAGGCCTTCA
>CAJCHR010000346.1 GCA_903970225.1 Actinobacteria bacterium 21-64-8
TCGCCGCCGCCGCTCGAGGCCGCAGCGATGATGCCGCCGATACCCGCACCCGCGCCAAGCGCGTAAAGAGGCCAGTGGTCACCCGAACCACACTTGCCCGTCGATTGCAGGTAAGCGATCTTCTTGCCGGTTTCTTCGGTATCCTCGGGACCTGTGGTCACGTAGCAGACGCAGCTTCCGCCATCGAGGGTCTGCTTGGTCACATCAAGCGAACCTGCCGTGCCGGTGCGATCGACGCTGACCGAGCATTTCGCCGCATCTTCGGAAGCAGCCGAAGCGAGCGAGGCGCCGGCGGCAAACAGTCCGATGGCCAAAACCGCACCGGGCAGAACAAACATCGCGCGCATTGGCCACTCCGGAATTAAATTCAGGTTTTCTACGTATCGTACTTTATCCTAACGATCAAGCCGCCGCAAGGTTCGAGCGTTTCGACAAATGCAAGACGATAGTCGCGTTTCAGAACGCCTTATCGTGAACCAGCACGCGCAAGGTCAGCAACACGATCTTGAGATCGCGCAGAATCGTCCAGCCTTCGAGATACTCGAGGTCCGATTGCAACCGCTGGACCAGATCCATCTCGGTCTCGGTCGCGCCGCGAAACCCGCGAATCTGCGCCAAGCCGCTGAGCCCCGGCTTCAGGCAGTGCCGCTGCCAGTACCGAAGATCGACTTCCCAGAAGAGCTTCGAGCCCGCCTGCGAGCCGATCGCGTGCGGCCGCGGGCCCACCAGGCTCATGTCGCCCCTGAGCACGTTGATCAGCTGGGGCAGTTCATCGACGCTGGTCTTGCGGATGATCCGGCCGATGCGGGTCACGCGCTGATCGGTCTTGGACGCCGAGACTTTGCCGTCACGGTCGCTCTGCGCCACGCTCATCGAGCGGAACTTGTAGATCCAGAAGAACCGGTTGCCCCGGCCCATCCGGCGCTGGAGGAAAAATATCGGTCCGCGATCCTCAAGCTTGATCACCAGCGCAATCACGAGGAGCAGCGGCGACAAGGCCAGCAGCGCGGCTCCGGCGATCACGATATCGAAGAGGCGCTTCATCACCCGCGCACGCAAGCCCAGCGGCCCGACCGAGACCAGCAGCATGCCGTGCCCCTGCAGCACGCGCGCGCCTTGCGCGCCGAGCTGCGCGACATCATCGTCCAGCACTTCGCCTTCGACGGTGGTGCCCTTCAACATCATCGCCCATGCGGCGCGTCGCTCACGCGGGCAGCTGACGATCACTTCATCGATGTTGCGCAGAACGAGCCCGAATCGGTCGAGCGCATGCGGATCGTCGAGTTTGGGCTGGAGACCCAGCGCCTGCGCAGAGACACGGATCGCATGGGGAACGTCGATCAGCGGACCGCCATCATCGATCACCAGGTGATTGATGAACGTCGGGCCGCAGCGCAGCTTGACGAGATCCTTCATCACCAACCGCGTCACCAGCAGCGCGCCGCTCGACGCCAGGACGCCGGCGGTGAACCCCGTTCGCGAGAAGTCGAGCCGCGATCCGAGATAGAAGGCTATAGCGACCATGCCGGTCACCGCGATCAGCAAGGCGACTTGCGCGCGCAGGATGCCGAGAGAGGGTTTGCGCAGCGACCGGATCGAATAACAGCTGTTGTAGAACGCGACCGCGAGGAAGATCACCATCACCACCGGCGCCGCGATATACGCTTCGGACCGACCCTCGACACCTGCGAGCATCGAGCCTGCGATCGTGAAGCCGAGAAATATCGACGCCACATCGGTGAACATCAGCGCGAAATAGCACTCCAGGCGGCGACGTTCGAGCGGGAGAGCCAGCAGGAACTCGTCACCACCGCCGGCAAGCGTGCCCAGCGTCCGCGCTGCAGATTGTGCATTCATGCGGAGCGGCTCCGTTCATTCACAGCAGCAGGTGTACGCAAAAGAGCTGCGCCCATCCCTTATCTCGGAATATTGCATAGCATATTAACAGCAACAAAATACGCTCAGTCGGTCAGATTTTCCGATCAGCCGGTTTGGTGTTTCGTCCTTGCGCGCCCGCGATAGAGGCAAGCTCGCGCTCCAGCAGCATGTCGGCGTTTCGGCTATCGTGCAAAAGCGCCTGATGCAGCTCGACCAGCCTTGCGACCAAGCGGGTGAGCGTGAGCCCCGGCCAGCGGCGCAGCTGGTTGGTCAGATCGGCCTCGTCTCGCCAGAAAACCCGCCGCGCGGCCATCTCCGCCTTGAGCAGCTTGGCGACATCGCCGCGCTGCCCCAGCTTGGCCGAAAGCGCGGCAAGCTGCGCCGCGCGCCGCTCGAACGCGAGCAGAACACCTACCGCGCTGAGGCCCATCTCGCGAAACCGGCGCAACTCGGAGGCGACCTGAGTCGCGGCGCCGCCGAGAACCGCATTCACCAACGGCGCGATCCCGTCCTCATCGGTGCTCGCGGCGATCGCGTCGAGCGCGGCGCTCTCGACCGTGGCGGGCCGCTCGCGAGTCGCGTCGAGATACAGCGCAAGCTTGTCGATCTCGGACTGCGCGATGCGGGTATCGAGATTGGCCGCGCGCGCGAGTCGCTCGGCGATCTCGTCGCCGATCCGCAGC
>CAJCHR010000347.1 GCA_903970225.1 Actinobacteria bacterium 21-64-8
TGAACTTGCCGCGCTTGAGCGTCTGCGCGGGGCTCGCGAAGCGCCAGCCGGCGTCGCAGAACGCGGTGCCGATCGTCTGCGTGCCGAGATCGAGCCCGATCAGCACGCCGCCTTGCGCCAGCGCCTCGCGGAACTGCGCCGCGACGGTGGTGATCAGTGCGCGGTCCGCCACGCAGCCACCCTTCCGCGTACGTCCTCGCGCAGGTTCTGCCAGAACAGCATGATGTCGTAGACGTGGTAGTTGTTGCCCGGCAGCACGAACGGCCCGAGGTCGGGCGGATCGCCGATCAGCAACAGGCCGCTGGCATCGCACCGCGCGGGGATGGCGCCAGGGCGCAGGGTGGCCGAGGCGAGGTCTTCGGACGGCGCGAAAGTGCCGTGATTGGCCGAGGCGGGCGCGCTCGCGGCCGCTCCGCCGGTCAACGGGTTGGTGCACAGCGGCGAGGCATCGAGGCGGTTGCCGCCGTCGAGCGCGGTCGCCGCAACGTATCCGGGCCGGATCTTCGGCGGGGAGGCGGGTTCGGCGTAACTCTGCCAGCTCATGATGCAGCCCGCTTGCGCCGGGCCCGAGCATGCGGGAAGCCCCGTTGCAGCCAGATCATGCCGCTTCGAAACGGGCCAGCCCGCGACGTAGACCGCCGCGATCCGGCCCGCGAGAGGGGTTCCCGCCACGCGCTCCTTGAGCAGGCGCAGCAGCAGGTAGGCGCCCTGGCTGTGGCCGACGAGCACGATCGGGCGCTGCCTGTCCGCATGCGCCACGAACCAGTCGAACGCGGCGAGCACGTCGCCGTTCGCAAGGTCGAGCGCCTCGCGCGCGTCGGGCCGTTCGGTCAGGAACGCGCCGATGGTCGCCTGGCGATAGCGCGGCGCCCAGATCTCGGCGGCATCGCCGAACGGGCTGGCCATCGCCCGCACGTACTGGACCGCGTGACTGCGCGCATCGGCGTCGGTCAGCGGGTCGTTCCATGCCGTGCGGCTGGCGAAGCTGGTCGGGTGAATGAAGAACACGGCGGCATCGACAGGTGTCCCGTGCGCCGCGCCCTGCGGCAGAGTGCGCGCAGTAGCCTCGCCCGAGGTGCCCGGCTGCGCCAGCCATAGCGCGGGATCGGCGTAGCGCGCCTCGCCGAACGCCGGCTGCGGGGCATAAGCACCGGGAGGGACAGTGGCGAAACGCTGCAATTCGTCGGGGAAAAGGCGCAGCGCGACTGCCCCCGCGAGGATCAGCAGGACGATCCCCGCGACGACATAGAGAAAGGTGCGTGCCACGCGTTATTGCGCTTCGGCGAGCTCGTCGTTGCGCTCGGCCCGGCGTTCCAGCCAGACCTTGGTCAGCGCGACCATCGGATCGGCCAGCGCGAGGCCGAGGATGCCGAACAGCACGCCCATGATCAGCTGCGCGCCCAGCACCAGCGCGGGCGGGAGGTCCGCCGCGCGGCGCGCGATCATCGGCACGATGACGTAGCCGTCGACCACCTGCACCACCGAATAGACGATGATCGCGTAGATCCCCATGTGCGTGCCGCCCGAGAATCCGACCATGACGATGATCGCGCCCGCGATCGGCGCGCCGATGTTGGGCAGGAACACCAGCAGCGCGGTGATGATGCCGAGCAGCGCGGCCATCGGCACGCCGTAGGCCTGGAGCAGCAGCCAGACCGCGACGCCTTCGACGGTCATCCCCAGCATCCGGCCGGCGAGCAGGCGGCGCAAGGCACGGCCCATCAGCGCGGCGGTGGTCTCGAAATACTCGCGCTCTCCGCGCGGCAGCATCCACGCGACGCCGCGCTGATAGAGCTGGGGCTCGAGCGCGATGTAGACGCCGAGCACGAGGATCAGGAACAGCGTGGTGATCCCGCCGATCAACCCGCCGACGACGTGGGTGACCTGGCCGATGCCGCCGATCGCCTGCTGCACGATCGTCTCGACGCTGGGCGGATGCTGGAGGATGCCGTGGCGCTGGAGGAAGTGCAGGCCGCGCTGGAGCTGGCCCTGGATCGTCGTCGGCAGGGCGGCGGCCTGCGAGCTGATCTGGCTGCCCGCGAACACGCCGAGCCAGATGAAGAACAGCACCGCGAGGATCAGCACGATCGCCACGCGCCAGCTGCGCCCGATCGGCAGCACCCGTCCGAGCAAGCGCGCGCCGCCGTCGATCAGTCCGGCAAAGACGAGGCCTCCGAAGATCACCAGCAGCGGATCGGCGAGCACGACCAGCAGCGCGACGCCCGCGACCATCGCGATCCAGATCGCGGCGCGGCGCGCCTCATACTGGAGTTTGGGATCGTTGATGTCGCTGGGGCTGGGCGAATCGGTCACGGCAGGATCGGGAACGGGCTCGGTCACTTTGCACTCCCAGTGACCGCATGCGGCGGACGCAGGCTGCGCCAGGCGCGGTCCTTGCGCAGAGCGCTCCACCAGGTCAGCGGGTTCCAGCTTTCGCTGCCATCCCAGGAGAATGTGATGAACTCCGCGCGCCCGGCGATATCGGATAGCGGCACCGGGCCGCCGAGGCCGCTTTCCCAGCTCGGCACGCGGCTGTCCGCCGAATGATCGCGGTTGTCGCCCATCAGAAACACGTGGCCGGCCGGCACCGTGATCTCGGGCATATGGTCGAACATCTGATCCAGATGATCGATGATCGTGTACGTCGCTCCGTTCGGAAGCGTCTCGCGGAAGGCCGGAAGCTCGTAGACCGCACGGCCGCTGGGCAGCTTCGTGCGATAGAACTGGAAGGCATCGTAGCACGAGCCCTGGCCGAGCGCGTTTTCGCAGGTCAGCTTGTCGTCGGCGGGGATCTCGACCGGTGGTTCGACTGTCTGCGGCACCGGCTTGCCGTTGAGCACGATCTGGCCGTTGACCACCGCGATCCGGTCTCCGGGAAGGCCGATGACGCGCTTGATCAGGTCTTCCTTGCGGTTGCGCGGCACGACCACGACGATGTCGCCGTATTGCGGCGTCGCGCCCAGCACGCGCCAGGTGCCGCGCGGCGCGAGGTGGAAGATCACCGAGCTCCAGTCGTAGCCATAAGGATATTTGCTCACCACCAGCCGGTCCCCGACCAGAAGGTTCGGCATCATCGAGATCGACGGGATGTAGAACTGCTTGGCCACGCCGCACTGAAACGCGAACACCGCCAGCAGCGCGAGCGCGAGGCCGCGCAGTTCGTGCCACCAGTTGATCGTATTGGGTTCCTCAATGGGCTTCGCTTCGGCGGACTGCGTGTTCATAAAGGCAGGTTCGAGAGAGGGCGGGCTTCGATCACGATGAAGGCTTGGGCCCACGGATGGTCGTCGGTCAAGGTCAAGTGAACGAAGGCTTCGTGGCCGGCAGGCGTGATCTCGGCGAGCCGCGCCTTCGCGCCGCCCGAGAGGATCAGCGTCGGCGCGCCGCTGGGCAGGTTGGCGACGCCGATGTCGTGCATGAACACGCCGCGCTTGAACCCGGTGCCCACCGCCTTGGAGAACGCCTCTTTGGCGGCGAAGCGCTTGGCGTAAGTCCCCGCCCGGGTGAACGGGCGCGAGGCGGCCTTGGCGCGTTCGAGATCGGTGAACACGCGCTTCTCGAAGCGCTCACCGAAGCGGTCGAGCGACTTCTGGATGCGCTCTATGTTGCACAGGTCCGAGCCGATCGCGATGATCATATTCCTCCCCCAACGGGGGAAGGGGACCATGCGAAGCATGGTGGAGGGGCACCGGCGGGGTCATCCGACTTCGCAGAGACAAAGCCGCACGTCCTTGCGAGGTCAGGTGACCTCGCGCGTGCCCCTCCACCACCTGCGGTGGTCCCCCTCCCCGTGCCGGGGAGGAACTCGCGGCTACCACTCACCGCACCGCGTCCATCAGCTCGCGCATCCGCGTGACGCTCGCCTCGAGCCCGACGAAGATCGCTTCGCCGATCAGGTAGTGCCCGATGTTGAGCTCGGCCAGCTGCGGGATCGCGGCCACCGGCTGGACGTTGTCATACGTCAGCCCGTGCCCCGCATGCGCCTCGATCCCGTTCTTCGCCGCGAGCGCGGCCATATCCGCGAGGCGCGCCAGTTCGATCACTTGCGCCTCGCCCTCGGCATGCGCGTATTCCCCGGTGTGGAGCTCGACCACCGGCGCACCGAGCAGGAACGCCGCTTCGATCTGGCGCGGCTCGGGCGCGATGAACAGGCTCACCCGGATGCCCGCGTCGCGCAGCCGCGACACGATGGGCGCCAGGCGATTGTGCTGGCCGGCGGCGTCGAGCCCGCCCTCGGTGGTGCGCTCCTCGCGCTTTTCGGGCACGATGCAGGCGGCGTGCGGCATGTGCCTCAGCGCGATCTCGAGCATCTCGTCGGTCGCCGCCATCTCAAGGTTCAGCGGCAGGCTGGTCGCCGCCTGGATGCGCGCGAGGTCGCTGTCGAGGATGTGCCGCCGGTCCTCGCGCAGATGCGCGGTGATCCCGTCACCGCCGCACGCGGCGACGATCTCGGCGGCCCGGACCGGATCAGGGTGCAGCCCGCCGCGCGCGTTGCGGATGGTCGCGACGTGATCGATGTTGACGCCGAGGCGAAGTTTGCTTGTCACGACAACTACGCCGCGCGGCTGCCGGGCTTGATCGCGGGTGTCCTGGCAAGTTCCGGCGGGATTTCATCTGGCGCATATGTCGGGAAGCTCAACGCGATCAGCGGGTAGAACGGCACGCCCAGCTCGATCGACCCGCCAGAGCGATCGACCAGCGACGCGGCGGCGATCACTTTGCCGCCCGCTTCCTCGATCGCCCGAATCGCTTCGCGGCTGGAAAGCCCGGTGGTGACCACGTCCTCGACCATCAGCACTTTGTCGCCCGGCGTGATCGCGAAGCCGCGGCGCAGCTCGAACGTGCCCGTCGGCCGCTCGACGAACATCGCATCGACGCCCAGTGCGCGGCCGACTTCGTGCCCGATGATCACCCCGCCCATCGCGGGCGAGATCACCTTGTCGATCTCCTTGCGCAGTTCGCGCGGCAGCTTCTGTGCCAGCGCCGCGGCCAGCTTGCCGGCGCGCTCGGGGTTCATCAGCACCCGCGCGCATTGCAGATAATGTGCGCTGTGGCGGCCCGAGGAGAGCAGGAAATGCCCTTCGAGCAGCGCCTTGCTGGCGCGGAACTCGGCGAGGACGTCTTCGTCGGTCATGGTTTCGATGATTTCCTCAAGCGCGCGGCCCATGCCGCGCCCTGTCGCAACGGTCACCGCTGCGGTGCGTCAAAAATATCCCCTAGAGGCGCTTGAGACGGCTCGCAAGCGCGGGTATAGCCCCACCCGATGGGGTCAAAACCCGCGAAGATCGGGCAAGTGCGTGTGGGTTTCTCCCGCGCATCAGGGAAGAGCGGAAGCACTGAAACGATGACATTGGGCATAACCGCACGCGCTGTGAGCAAGGGTCTGAAAGCAGTCGGCCCGGCGCTCGCGCTGTTCTTCGCGCCGTTTGCGCTGCTGTCTTCGCCGATCACGGCGTCGCAGGCGTTCGCCGCCACTGCGCCGGCGACCGAGGCCGCTCCGGCAGCGGCGCCAGTTGCCGCCGATCCTGCAACCAAGGAAAACGCGGTTCGCGCGCCCGATGTCGCCGGTAACGCCGCCACGGTCACGACCGCCGAAAACGCCAAGCCGCAGGCGGGCAGCTATCGGCGCATGAAGCCGACGCCGGGCATCGGCATGCCGGTCGACGGCGGCTGGACGATCCAGCCGCAGTTTTCCCCGCTCGGCCATTATGCGGAGTGGTTCCACAACACGATCCTGATGCCGCTGATCACCGTGATTACGGTGTTCGTGGCCGGATTGCTGCTGTGGGTGATCCTACGCTTTAATCACCGCTCCAACCCGGTCGCCTCGCGCACCAGCCACAACACCTTCATCGAAGTGGTGTGGACGCTGCTGCCGGTGCTGATCCTGGTCTGCATCGCGGTGCCCTCGATCGATCTCCTCGCCAAGCAGTTCAAGCCCGCTCCGAAGACCGCGCTGACGATCAAGGTGACTGGCAACCAGTGGTTCTGGACGTACAAGTACCCGGACAACGGCGGGTTCGAAGTCACCTCATACATGCTCAACCTGCCCGGCCAGCCGATCGTCAACAACGGCGTGCGCGAAGTCGGCAGCGATCCGAGCGACGGCCCGGCGCACCTCGAAGTGGACAACCGCCTGGTGCTCCCCGTGGGTGAGCCGATCCGGCTGCAGACCACCGGTGCCGATGTGATCCACTCGTTCGCGGTGCCCTCGCTGTGGTTCAAGCTCGACGCGGTGCCCGGCCGGATCAACGAGAAGGTGCTCTTCATCGAGAAGCCCGGCGTCTATTACGGCCAGTGCTCCGAACTGTGCGGCGCCAAGCACGGCTACATGCCGATCGCGGTCGAAGCGCTGCCGCGTGCACAGTACGATGCCTGGGTGCTCACCCAGTCGGGCGGTGTGATCGATGGGCAGAAAAAGCCCGCGGCCGTCACCGAAGCCGCTGCAACTCCGGCTGCTGCGCCCGCCGCGGCTGGCGCACCGGCGGCGGCGCCTTCACCGGCCGCATCGGGCTCGGTTACCCCCGAGAGCAAGCCTTCGCCGCAGCCATCGTCCAACTAACGCCGTCCGCTGAACGAAATACGCACCAAGGTACGCAACTGACATGGCCACCACCGCCCCCGACGCTTTCCAGGCGCACCATGACGATCATGGACATGCCGATCATGCGCACGACCATCCGACTTTCTTCGCGCGCTGGTTCATGTCGACGAACCACAAGGACATCGGCACGCTGTACCTGATCTTCGCGATCTTCGCGGGGATCATCGGCGGCGCGGTTTCGGGAATCATGCGCGCAGAACTCGCGCATCCGGGCATCCAGTACCTCGGCACGATCGCCAGCTTCCTGGGCGAGAAGAACCCGAGCTTCGACCAGACGCTTCACCTTTGGAACGTGCTGATCACCGCGCACGGGTTGATCATGGTGTTCTTCATGGTCATGCCGGCAATGATCGGCGGCTTCGGCAACTGGTTCGTTCCGCTGATGATCGGTGCGCCCGACATGGCGTTCCCTCGCATGAACAACGTCTCGTTCTGGCTGACCGTCGCGGGTTTCTGCTCGCTGATGATCTCGCCTTTCGTCTCGGGCGGCACCGGCAACGGTGCGGGCACGGGCTGGACGGTCTATGCGCCGCTCTCCACCTCGGGCTCGCCCGGGCCGGCGGTCGACTTCGCGATCTTCTCGCTCCACCTTGCGGGCGCGGGCTCGATCATGGGCGCGATCAACTTCATCACCACGATCTTCAACATGCGCGCGCCGGGCATGACTCTGCACAAGATGCCGCTGTTCGTGTGGTCGGTGCTGGTCACCGCGTTCCTGCTGCTGCTGGCGCTGCCGGTGCTCGCCGCGGCGATCACCATGCTGATCACCGACCGCAACTTCGGCACGACGTTCTTCGATCCCTCGGGCGGCGGCGATCCGATCCTGTATCAGCACCTGTTCTGGTTCTTCGGCCACCCCGAGGTCTACATCATGATCCTGCCGGGCTTCGGCATGATCAGCCAGATCATCTCGACCTTCTCGAAGAAGCCGGTGTTCGGCTACCTCGGCATGGC
>CAJCHR010000348.1 GCA_903970225.1 Actinobacteria bacterium 21-64-8
GAGGAATTCGACGACGGTCACCTTGGCGCCGAGCCGCTTCCAGACCGAGCCCAGTTCGAGCCCGATCACGCCGCCGCCGATGACGACCAGATGCTCGGGGATCTTGGCCAGCGCGATGCCGCCCGTCGAATCGACGATCACGCCCTTGGCGTTGTCGACTTCGACACCCGGAAGCGGCGTCACCGACGACCCGGTGGCGATGACGACGTTCTTCGCGGTGTAATCCTTGCCCGCGACCGTGACCGTGTGCGCGTCCTTGAAGCTGCCGAGGCCCTTGAGCCAATCGACCTTGTTCTTCTTGAACAGGAACGCGACGCCGCCGGTCAGCTCCTTGACCGCGATGTCCTTCTCGCCGTGAAGCCCGCCCAGATCGATCTCGACCCCGGTCGCCTTGACCCCGAACTTGGCCATGCCCCCATTCGCGGCCTCATCGAACAGCTCCGATCCGTGCAGCAGCGCCTTCGAGGGAATGCACCCGACGTTGAGGCAGGTGCCGCCCAGCGTATCACGGCTCTCGACGCACGCGGTCTTGAGCCCGTTCTGCGCGGCACGGATCGCGGCGACGTAGCCGCCGGGGCCGGAGCCGATGATCAGGACGTCGTAGTCGTATTCAGCCATTTCCAGAACTCTTGGTTAACAAGGGGCGGTCGCATCAGTCTTCGTTGATGCGCCCCAGCTTGGTTACGTTGCAGCCAGTCGCGCGGCATTCGGCCAAGCGGTCGGACAGAAACTGAATCCGCGCACGTGTCGTGGCGAGTGCGCAGTCGATGTTGACCATATTGCTGCCACCGTCGGCGCGGTAGCAGTGCTCGTTGCGCATCGCGATCCAGTTGCGCTGCCCGCCGCGCAGGACCGGCTTCTGGCCCTCGCCGATCAGTTTCATCAAGCTAATGTAGTTATCGTTGAGCTGCCTATCGAGGTCCATGTAGACCTTGGCGAAGCAGTAGACGTTGTCGAAACCGGTCTGCGGCGCATCGCAGGATGCGGCATGTGCCGTCGCCGGCAGTCCCAGAAGCAGCCCCGCCGTAATCGCCAGTTTCTTCAACATTGCCTGCTCCCCGTTTTAGAGATCGATCAAGATCCGCGTGGGATCCTCGATCGCGTCCTTGATGATCTTGAGCGCCGTTACCGCCTCGCGGCCGTCGATCAGGCGGTGGTCGTAGCTCAGCGCGATGTACATCATCGGGCGGATCACCATCTCGCCGTTCCGCACCACGACGCGGTCCTCGATGCGGTGAAGGCCGAGCACGGCCGACTGCGGCGGATTGATGATCGGGGTGCTCATCAGCGAGCCGAACACGCCGCCGTTGGAGATCGTGAAGGTGCCGCCCTTCATGTCGTCCATCGTCAGCGCGCCGTCCTTGGCTTTCTTGCCGTAAGCCGCGATGGCCTTTTCGATGCCCGCGAAGCTCAGCAGGTGCGCATCGCGCACGACGGGGACGACCAGGCCGTTGGGCGCGGAGACCGCGACCGAGATGTCGACGTAATCGTGGTACACGATCTCGTCGCCCTCGATGTAGGCGTTGACCGAGGGCACGTCCTTGAGCGCGAGGCAGCTGGCCTTGGCGAAGAAGCCCATGAAGCCGAGCCGGCTGCCGTGCTTCTTCTCGAACAGGTCCTTGTACTTGTCGCGCGCGGCGATGACCGCCGACATGTCGACATCGTTGAAGGTGGTCAGCAGCGCCGCACTTTCCTGCGCGGCCTTGAGGCGGCGCGCGATCGTCTGGCGAAGGCGCGTCATCTTGACGCGCTCGTCACGGCGATCGCCGATGACGGCGGGCGCGGACACAGCGGGGGCCGAGGCGACTGCCGTCGGGGCAGGTGCGCTCTTGGCCTGTGCGGCGGCGACCACGTCCTCGCGGGTCAGCCGGCCATCCTTGCCGCTGCCCTTCACCGAGGCGGGGTCGATGCCGTATTCCAGCACGGCCTTGCGCACCGATGGCGAGAGCACGACCGCATCGCCCGCAGGCTCGACCGGGGTCGAGGTCGGCGCAACGGTGTTCGAGACCGGGGGCACGGGCTTTTCGACGCGCAGGGCCGGGGGCTCGGCGCCGCCCGCGCTGGTGGCGTCGCCGATCGTCGCGATCAGCGTGCCGACCGCGACGGTATCGCCGACCTTGACCAGCTGCTGGCTGAGCACGCCCGCGACGGGTGCGGTCACTTCGATCGCGACCTTGTCGGTCTCGAGGCTGGCGATGGGCTCGTCCTGTTTGACCGCGTCGCCCGGCTGCTTGAGCCATTCGCCGATGGTCGCCTCGGAGACCGATTCCCCGAGCGCCGGGACTATCACTTCACTCGACATGGTATTTTCCTGCGGGTTCAGACGCGCTTGCGCCGGATTTCGGAACGGACCGAGAGGCCCAGAGCGTTGGCGACGAGCGCCTGCTGTTCGGCCTGGTGGCGCTTGGCGAGGCCGGTGGCCGGAGAGGCACTGCTCGACCGTCCAGCGTAAGTCGGCCGGGTGATCTTGCACTTCGCCTTTTCCAGAACCTCTTCGAGGAACGGCGCGACGAAGAACCAGGCGCCGTTGTTCTTCGGCTCCTCCTGGCACCAGACCACCGATTCGAGGTTCGGCAACTTGGCGAGGCGCGCCGCGAGCGGTTCACCCGGGAACGGATAAAGCTGTTCGAGCCGCACGACGGTGACGTCTTCCAAACCGGCTGCGTCGCGCGCTTCCATCAGGTCGTACCCGACCTTGCCCGAGCACAGCACCAGCCGCCTGACCTTCTCGTTGGGCGGCGGGGTGCGGTCGGACATCAGCCGGCGGAAGTGGCTCTCGCCGATGAAGTCGGTCTGCTCCGAACGCGCGAGCGGATGCCGCAGCAGCGACTTGGGCGTCATGATGATCAGCGGCTTGCGGAACGGCCGGTGCATCTGGCGGCGCAGCACGTGGAAGTAGTTCGACGGGGTCGTGATGTTGCAGACCTGGATGTTGTCCTGCGCGCAGAGCTGCAGGAACCGCTCCAGTCGCGCCGAGCTGTGCTCGGGACCTTGGCCCTCGTAGCCGTGCGGCAGCAACATGACGATCCCGTTGGCACGCAGCCACTTCGATTCGGACGCGGCGATGTACTGGTCGATGATGATCTGCGCGCCGTTGGCAAAATCGCCGAACTGCGCTTCCCACAGCACCAGCGTCTTCGGGTCCGCGCTGGCGAAGCCGTATTCGAAGCCGAGCACGCCGTATTCGCTGAGCGGGCTGTCGTAGACCTCGAAGCGGCCGTGCGGCACGGTCGCGAGCGGGATGTACTTGTGCTCATCGAGTTGGTCGACCCAGACTGCGTGGCGCTGGCTGAACGTGCCGCGACCCGAATCCTGGCCGGACAGGCGCACCGCGTAGCCTTCGGACAGCAGCGAGCCGTAAGCCAGCGCCTCGGCGGTCGCCCAGTCGAAGCTTTCGAACCCGGGGCCCTTCTCGAACGCCTGGCGCTTGGCTTCGAGCACGCGCTCGAGCGTCTTGTGGACGTGGAGATCCTCGGGAACCGTGGTCAGCGTGCGGCCCAGGCTCTCGAACAGCTTGAGTTCGATGCCCGTCGGCACGTTGCGGCGCGCGGTCTCGGCATCCATCGGCTTGTTGAAGCCGCTCCACTGACCGGCGAACCAGTCGACCTCGTTGGCCTTGTAGGTCTTGCCGAGCTCGAACTGCTCTTCGAGGTGCGAGACGTAGCGGGCGATGATGTCGTCGACGAAGCTCTGCTCGACCACGCCTTCATTGATCAGGCGCTGCGCGTAGATTTCGCTGACCGGCGGATGCTTGCGGATCTTTGCGTACATCAGCGGCTGGGTGAAGCCCGGCTCGTCGCCTTCGTTGTGGCCGAAGCGGCGGTAGCACCACATGTCGATCACGATGTCGCGGCCGAACTTCTGGCGGTAATCGATCGCGAGCTTGCAGCAGAACGTCACCGCCGCCGGATCGTCGCCGTTGACGTGGAGGATCGGTGCCTGGACGCCCTTGGCGACGTCGGAAGGGTACGGCGAGGAGCGAGCGAACTGCGGGCTCGTCGTGAAGCCGATCTGGTTGTTGATGACGAAGTGGATGCAGCCGCCGGTGTTGTAGCCGCGGATGCCCGAGAAGCCGAAGCACTCCCACACGATGCCCTGGCCCGCAAACGCCGCGTCGCCGTGGATCAGCACGGGAATGATCTTCTTGTGATCGCCCTCGGCGATGTCGTCGGCGATCGTCTGGTACGCGCGCACCTTGCCGAGCACGATCGGATCGACCGTTTCGAGGTGCGACGGGTTGGGCATCAGGCTCATGTGCACCTTGACCCCGTCGAACTCCCGGTCGGTCGACGTGCCCAGGTGATACTTCACGTCGCCCGATCCGGCGACATCGTCGGGGTTGGCGCTGCCGCCCGAGAATTCGTGGAAGATCACCTTGTAGGGCTTGGCCATCACGTTCGCGAGGACGTTCAGGCGCCCGCGGTGCGACATGCCGTAGACGATCTCCTTCACGCCGAGCTGGCCGCCGTACTTGATCACGCCTTCGAGCGCGGGGATCATCGATTCGCCGCCGTCGAGCCCGAAGCGCTTGGTGCCGACGTACTTGCGGCCCAGGAACTTCTCGAACTGCTCGCCGCGGATCACCGCGGTCAGGATCGCGCGCTTGCCCTCGGGCGAGAACTCGATCTCCTTGTTGGCGCCTTCCATGCGGTCCTGCAGGAAGCGGCGCTCGTCGAGATCGACGATGTGCATGTATTCGAGGCCGACCGCGCCGCAGTAGTTCGCCTGCAGGATCGAAACGATCTTGCGCACGCTGGCCCACTCGAGGCCGAGCACGCCGCCGAGGTAAACCGGCTGGTCGAGCTTGGCGCCGCTGAAGCCGAAGAATTCGGGCGTGAGATCGGCGGGCAGTTCGCGCTGAACGAGGCCGAGCGGATCGAGCTGCGCGGCAAGGTGCCCGCGCACGCGGTAAGTGCGGATCAGGCCCCAGGCCTTGACCGCGTCGCTCGCGGCTTCCTTGATCGCGGCTTCGTCGGTGATCGCGGGCGCGCCGGGCTTGACGGCGGCGGCCTTGATCGCGACCGAGAGCGCCATCGGGTCGAGCCCGCGAGTCAGGTCGTCTTCGGCGGAAACGTCGCTCAGCGGCCAGTTGGGGCGCTGCCAGCTCGGTCCCGGCTGCGGCCCTTCGAGGCCGGGCTCGGGAAAGAAATCGAACGTCTCATTGCCCATCGCAAACACCTTTCGCGCGTCGGCCCAGTGCCGGCGCCAGGTCATCAATTGCGCGGTTCGCTAGGGTTCCCGGGGAGGAAATGGTCCCTGTGTCCGCTTGGTATTCGGCGGGCTCCCTTGCGGGAGCCCGCGGGTTCTTCAGGCCAGTTCCTTCAGCAGCGCGTCGAGCGTCGTGCCGAGTTCGCTGGGGCTTGGTGAGACGCGGATGCCCGCCTCTTCCATCGCCGCAATCTTGTCTTCCGCGCCGCCCTGACCGCCCGAGACGATCGCGCCGGCGTGGCCCATGCGCCGCCCCGGAGGAGCGGTGCGGCCCGCGATGAAGCCGACCATCGGCTTCTTGCGGCCCTTGTTCGCCTCGTCCTTCAGGAACTGCGCCGCTTCTTCCTCGGCCGATCCGCCGATCTCGCCGATCATGATGATCGACTTGGTCGCATCGTCGGCGAGGAACAGTTCGAGCACGTCGATGAAGTTGGTCCCGTTGACCGGATCGCCGCCGATGCCGACTGCGGTGGTTTGGCCCAGGCCTGCCATCGTCGTCTGGTGAACCGCTTCATACGTAAGCGTGCCTGAACGCGATACAACGCCCACCGATCCCGCTGAGAAGATGTTGGCGGGCATGATGCCGATCTTGCATTCGTTCGGGGTCAGCACGCCCGGGCAGTTGGGTCCGATCAGGCGCGAGCCCGTGCCGGTCAGCGCGCGCTTGACGCGGATCATGTCCTGCACCGGGATACCCTCGGTGATGCAGATGATCAGCTCGATCTTGGCATCGATCGCCTCGAGGATCGCGTCGGCCGCGCCTGGGGGCGGAACGTAGATGCAGCTGGCTGTGGCGCCCGTCGCTGCCTTGGCTTCGGCGACGGTATCGAACTGCGGCAGGCCGAGGTGCGACGTGCCGCCTTTGCCCGGGGTCACGCCTGCGACCATCTGCGTGCCGTAATCGAGCGCCGCCTGGGTATGGAAGGCGCCGGTCTTGCCGGTCATGCCCTGCGTGATGACCTTGGTGTTCTTGTTAATGAGGATGGACATGGGGATCTCCTGGGGAGGTGGCCCCGCCGGAGCGGGGCCGATCAAACGCGGTTGGCAGATCAGCCGAGGCTGGGCTCGATCGCCTTGCACGCCACCAACAGCTCCTTGACCGCGTCGATCGAGACCTGGAGGCCGGCCTTGGCCTTGTCGTCGAGCGTGATCTCGATGATCTCCTCGACGCCGCCGGCGCCGATCACCACGGGCACGCCCACATAGAGGCCGTCCACGCCGTACTTGCCTTCGACATAAGCCGCGCTGGGGACGATGCGCTTCTGGTCGCCCAGATAGGCTTCGGCCATCAGGATCGCGGACGCCGCGGGCGCGTAGAATGCCGAGGTGCCGAGCAGCGCGACGACTTCGCCGCCGCCGCCGGCGGTGCGCTTGACGATCGCGTCGATGCGCTCCTGCGAGGACTTGCCGAGCTTGATCAGGTCGGGAACGGGAATGCCCTTGATCGTCGAGTACTCGGCGATCGGAACCATCGTGTCGCCGTGGCCGCCGAGCACGAAGCTGGAGACGTCACGCACCGAGACGCCGAACTCTTCGGCGAGGAAGGTCGAGAAGCGCGCCGAATCCAGCACGCCGGCCATGCCGACGACCTTGTTGTGCGGCAGACCCGAGAATTCGCGCAGCGCCCAGACCATGGCATCGAGGGGGTTGGTGATGCAGATCACGAACGCGTCGGGCGCGTTGGCGGCGATGCCCTCGCCGACCGCCTTCATCACCTTGAGGTTGATGCCGAGCAGATCGTCGCGGCTCATGCCCGGCTTGCGCGGCACGCCGGCGGTGACGATGATGACGTCCGCGCCCGCGATGTCGGCATAATCGTTGGTGCCGGTGACCTTGGCGTCGAAACCCTCGACGGGTCCGCACTGCGAAAGGTCCAGAGCCTTGCCCTGGGGAACGCCCTGGGCGATGTCGAACAGGACGACGTCGCCCAGTTCCTTCTGTGCGGCGAGGTGGGCGAGCGTGCCGCCGATGTTACCTGCACCGATCAGGGCGATCTTCTTGCGAGCCATTGTGCGCTGGGATCCTTCGCTTGCGGCGGGACTGCAAATAAGGACCTGGCAGACTGCGCTGTCCCGCAGAAAAAGTGGCAGGCTGCCGTCGATTCCCGCGGTGGCCTAGGCCTCTGA
>CAJCHR010000349.1 GCA_903970225.1 Actinobacteria bacterium 21-64-8
TACTCGAAGCGCGGCATGCCCTGGCTCATCAACGCGCCCGACTTGAGCAGTTCTCGGAAGCTCGCCAGATCGAGCGCGATGCCCGATTCGCGCAAGTCCGGCCCCGGTGTGCCGGTGGCGTGCATGCCCGCCCCGTGGCACGCCGCGCACTGCACCGACAGCCCGCGCCCGGCTGCGACATCGGCTTCGTCGAGCTTGAGCGCGGGATTGTCGAGCGCATGGACGGTAAAGTCCGGCCCCGGCATCTTGGCGAGGGTGGCGGTGCCCCCCACCGCGAAGGTCAGCAGGCGGCGGGTCTGCGCGCCGAACTTCCAGCCCACGTCCATGTACTTGCCGTAAGCGGCGGTGGTGCCGCCATAGCCGACCAGGATCGAGACGTATTGCTTGCCGCCGACGCTGTAGCTGATCGGCGCTCCGACGATGCCGAGCCCCGCGTCGAAGCGCCAGAGCGGCTTGCCGGTCGCGCCGTCATAGGCGTTGAAGGTGCCCTCGGCGGTGCCCTGAAACACCAGGTTACCCGCGGTGGCCAGCGTGCCGCCGTTCCAAAGGTTCTTGTTGGTGACGCGCCAGCGCTCCTTCTGCGCGATCGGATCCCAAGCGATCAGGTGGCCCTTGCCGTCGCCCGGCCGCTCGACGATCGGCGAGATCGTCAGCCCCATCACGTTGAACGAGCCGTCAGAGCCCGTGCCCGACTTCGAGAACAAGGTGCCGATCTGCTGCTCGGGAATGTAGACCAGGCCGAGCTTGGGATTGAAGCTCATCGGCTGCCAGTTGTGGCCGCCGACCGTGCCGGGCCACATCTTCACGTCGCCGGTCTGGTAGCGGATGCCGGGCGTCTCGATCGGGCGCCCGGTCTTCATGTCGACCCCCTTGGCCCAGTTGAGCTCGCTGGTGATCCCCGGCTGGTTGAGCAGCTTGCCGGTCTCTCGATCCAGCACATAGAAGAAGCCGTTGGTCGGCGCATGCATCAGCACCTTGCGCGGCTTCCCGTCGATGGTCAGCGTCGCCATCTGGATGTTGGGTGTGGCCTTGTAGTCCCAGCTGTCGCGCGGGGTTTCCTGGTAGTGCCAGATGTACTTCCCGGTCGTGGCGTTCAGCGCGATGATCGAGGAGGTGTAGAGATCGTCGCCGCCCTTGGGATCGCGCTTTTCGGGATCATAGGGCCCGGCGTTGCCGCCGCCGATGTAGATCCGGTCGAGTTCGGGATCGTAGGTCATGCCGTTCCAGGCGGTGCCCCCGCCGGCGGTCACGGGCGTGTTGGCATGTGCGAGGAAGTCCGGGCTCCAGGTCTTGGCCGCGGCTTCCATCGCCGGATCACCCTTGTTGGCATCGGGCGTCGAGGGCGTGACGTAGAACCGCCAGAGCAACTTGCCTGTGTTCGAATCGAACGCGGTCACGAAGCCGCGTGCGCCGAAGTCCGCGCCGCCGTTGCCGATGATCACCTTGCCGTTCATCACGCGCGGCGCGCCGGTGCTGATGTTGAGCGCGCCTTGCGGCACCGAGTCGCTGATCCACAGCGACTTGCCGGTCTTGGCATCGAGCGCGATTACCCGCCCGTCGAGCGCGACGACGAACACTTTGCCGTTCTCGTAAGCGACGCCGCGGTTGGCGCCGAACGAGAAGTGCATCGCCATCGGCCGGTTCTTCCAGGTCTCCGGGTCGTAGCTCCACAGCAGCTTCCCGCTGACCGCATCAACCGCATAGACCTTGGCGTAGCTGCCCGAGAAATAGACCACGCCGCCGACTTCGATCGGGGTCGCCTCAAGGCTGACTTCGTCGGGCAGATCGAGCGACCAGGCAAGGCCGAGCTTGCCGATGTTGGCGGTGGTGATCTGGCCGAGCTGGCTGAACGCGGTCTCGTCGCTGCTGCCGCCGACACCGGGCCAGTCCGCGCCGGTGCCGGTCGATGCCGGAACTTGTGCACCGATCCCGGCGCTGAGGCCCCCCGCCACGAATGCCGCCCCGGCGGCGACAAGAGCGATCCTGGCGGTGCGACGCATTGCATTCTCTCCCGGTAGCTTTGTAGCCGTACCTACCGCGATCTGAGCCAATGTAAATCGTATCTCGGCGGAAATAGCCGACGAGCGTACACCAGAAAGCCCCTCCTTTTTGAGGGAGAGGCTTTCAGTGCGATGCGATCGCGAGCTGGGCGGGGAAGGTGAACCTTCCCTGCGGTCAGCCGAAGGGGCGCAGGGTCAGCCGGATCCACAGTTCGCGGCCCGGATCCATGTAGCACACGACTTCGTCATGCCCGGCCGGGCCCGCCGCGGTGCCGCCGGTGATCTCGCCGCCGAGCAGGCCGTTCTGGGCATTCACCGGCGAACAGCTGGAGGAGGTGTACTGGCGCGTCAGGTTCTTGCCGATCAGCGCGACTTCCCAGCGATTGTCTTTGCCCTGAAGCGACACGCTGGCGTCGAACTTGATGTAGCCCTTCTGGAACCACTGATCGCCAAGGTCGGGAGTCGTCTCGAAACGCGAGGTGTAGTAGTTGTTGTTGGAGACGATCAGCTTCCACGCGTTCGGCAGCGGGATCTCGTAATCGAAGCCGAAGTTGCCGTTCCAATCAGGTGCGCGCAGGAACGGTGTGCCCGATAGGTTCTGCGCGAAGTAATAACCCGTTTTACCGTTGACCGTTACTGCGCCAGGCCCAGGATTGACCTGGCTGTTGGATCCGGGAGGCGCGACATCCGGAAAGGGTGTGAACTGCTGATTGCATCCTTCGGAGACCATCTGGCCGCCGTAGCACGGGATGTTGTTGAGCACGCTGAAGCGTGCCTTCGTGTAATTGACCGCGCCGTTCAGCGTCAGTCCGGGGATCGCGTAGCGCGGCGTCAGGTGGGCTTCGAACTCGATGCCCTTGCTGCGCCCGGCGCCCGCGTTGACGGTGCGGATCACCGGCAACGATCCGACGGTGGGTTCGATTCCGCCAACTTGCAGCCCGGTGTACTTGTAGTCGAACCCGGCCAGGCTTAAGTTGAGCTGGCGATCGAATAGCCGGCCCTTGATGCCGGCCTCGAAGCCCGCGGCCTTTTCATCTCCGAACGAATTGTCGAGGTATTCCAGCGGCTGCCCAGGCTGCGAGATGCGGGACTGCGGGGTCGCGATGCTGAACGAGCCCGATTTGTAGGCGATCTTGTACGAACCGAAGACGTTGACGTTCTCGGTCGGCTTCCAGCTGAGCGTGAATTCCGGCGAGCTTCGCACCGAGTCGATCGACGGGGTGTCGAGCGGAGGCGCGAAGCCGACGGGTCCGACGGTCTGCGATGGATAGAGGTACGGCGTCTGGTGGCGCTTTTCGCTGGTCACGCGCACGCCCGCATCGAACTCGACTTGCGGGACGATCTTGTACCGCGCCTGCGCGAATGCGGAGTAGGTGGTGATGGTGAACCGGTTGAGTCCATCCTGCAGCGGCAGGCCTGGGGTCGGCGTGATGAAGAAACTGTTCCCGTAGATCGTGACCCGATCGGACACTTTGCCGCTCTGGTAGAACCCGCCCAGCGTGAAGTTGAAAGGTCCCGTCAGATCGCTGTTGATCCGCACTTCCTCGGTTAGGTCATGCCGGCGGAACGCGGGATTGGTCACCGCGATCAGCGGTCCGGCATAGGCAGCGAACGACGGGTTGAAGATGCTCGAGGAGTGGAGATCGTAATAGCCGGTGACCGAGGTGGCAGTCAGGCTGTCGTTCAACTTGTAGTTGAGTTCGAGCGTGCCGTAGATCTGGCGTGTCCGGATCTGCGAGGTCACCGCGGCGGTGCTGCTGCTCAGGCCGGCGTAGTTGGCCGGGTTCACGTCGACGATCGAACCTGTCCGGTTGAAAGTACAGGTCTCCTTCGGATCGATGAACGGGATGTTCCCGAACGCGGGGACGCCGCCGATGCCGTCAGGGCAGTACTTGAGCTGACCGTTTTCGCCGTTGAACGCCCGGTCGTGGACGTAGTTCACTTTAAGCTTGGCACTGAAACGATCGCTCGGATCCCACAGCAGCGTGCCGCGAAGTTGATAGTTCTGCGTGCGGCCCAGGCGATCGTAGCGCGGGGTGACTCCGCCGACGGCCGAGACCGGGACGTTGACGCCGGGCGCGGGGCTGAAGGTCGCGTCGGCCGGAACCACTGACCCGTTGTAATAGTATCCGTCGCTGTTCTGGAAGTACCCGGCGATGCGCGCCTTCAGCGTGCTCGAGATCGGACCCGAGATCACGCCCTCGAACCGCTTGGTATGCGCCTCGCCCTCGTAACCGGCCGTGGCTTTGACCTCGAAGCGGTCGGTCGGATCGGCGGTGTGGATCGCGATCACGCCGCCGGGGCTGCCCTTGCCGTACAGCAATGACTGCGGACCCTTGAGCACTTCGACTTGTCCGACGTCGAACATGCCGCTGCCGAACGCGAGGCCCTGGCCCAGCGACATGCCGTCGATGTTGAGCGACACCGACTGGTCGATGCCAGGATCGAACGAGCTGGTGCCGACGCCGCGCAGCGTCACCTGCTGGCCGATCGAGAGCACCGCGGTGCCGATCATCAGGCCGGGTGTAAGCTTGGTCAGGTCCTTGAGATCGAGCGTCTGCTGGCGCGCCAGGGTCTGCGCGCTGACCACGTTTTCGATCACCGGAACGTCGAGCTGGATCTCCTGCCGCTTGCGTGCGGTGACCACGATATCACCCGGAATGACTTCCACTTGCTGCACTTGCTCAGCGGTCGGCGCGGCCTCCTGCGCAAAGCCCGGCGCGGCAGCGGTCAGCGTGCAGCCGACAGCGAGCCCCGACAGCAGCAGGCGAAATCGCGCTTGAGAGTTGTCGTTAAGCGCAATGCGTCCACCGGGTGCGATCCCCATCATTCATCCTTCCTGTAACACGTCGCCTGATGGCGCTCGGTCAGGAGCCATAACGACTTCGCTACAGGATGCGACTAATATAACGCTCAGTCGGACGTTTTGTCCGTCCGTTCTATTGCAACGCAGCGCGAACCGCGCGCGATGGTGATCTGGTAGGGCGCGTCGGTGTCGTCGGACACGAAGGCGAAGCCATCGCCGCCGCCGTCGTCCCAGTCATGGGTCGTCATCGGCTCGCCGTCGGGTGCGACCCAGTGACCCGCGCGAGGAAACTGCGCGAACCAGTTCGGATGATCGCGGCGCAGCCTGGAAAGTTTCGCGACGAAGTCCTCCAGCGCGGTGTCGCGGTTCTCCCAGTCCACCCACGCGATCGGATTGTCCTGCGCATAAGCATTGTTGTTGCCGCGCTGGCTGCGGCCGAACTCGTCGCCTGCGGTCAGCATGATCGTACCGGTTGAAGCAAACAGCGTGGTCAGCATCGCGCGCGCATCGCGGGCGCGGCGTGCGAGCACTTCCGGATCGTCGGTCGAGCCTTCCGCGCCGTTGTTCCAGGAATGATTGTCACCGTGACCGTCGCGGTTCTGCTCGCCGTTGTCCCAGTTGTGGCGGTCTTCGTAGGCAAGCGTGTCTGCGAGGGTAAAGCCGTCGTGCGAAGCGAGATAGTTGACCGATCGGCAGGCCTGCTCGCCGAAGATGTCGGCAGAGCCCGCGATCCGCGTGGCCAGCGCGGCTATGCCGATCTCGCCCTTCCAGAAGCGGCGCACATCGTCGCGGTAGCGGTCGTTCCATTCGAGCCAGTTGCCGGGGAAATGGCCAAGCTGGTAGCCGCCGGGGCCGATGTCCCACGGCTCGGCGATCAGCACGCGGTCGGCGAGCCACGGGTCGGCGGCAATTTCGGCGAAGATCGGCGCCTCGGCGCTGAACCCGGGCGAGCGGGCCATGATCGTCGCGAGATCGAAGCGGAACCCGTCGATGCCGCAGTGGCGCACGAAGTGGCGCAGCGCATCGACGGTCAGTCGCCGCACGTACGCGTTGCCGAAGTCGAGCGTGTTGCCGGTGCCAGTGTCGTTGATCAGCCGGCTCCCGAGTGCATCGGCCGGCGCATGTGCATAGGCCGTATTGTCGAGCCCGCGGAAACTGACGATGCCGCCGTGGATGTCGCTCTCGCCGGTGTGATTGAACACCAGGTCGAGGATCACGCCGATCCCGGCCTCGTGGAGTGCCGCCACAGTATCGCGCAGTTCGGCAACCCCGCCCGGGCAAAGGCCGGCATCGAGCGCCATCGGCGTTACCGGGTTGTAGCCCCACGCGTTGACCAGCCCGAGCGGCGCGAGGTGGCGCTCGTCGATCCACGCGGTCACCGGCATCAGTTCGACCGCGCTGACACCGAGTTTCTTGAGGTGTGCGATCACAGCAGGGTGCGCGAGTGCGGCGACCGTACCGCGCTTGTCCTCCGGCACATCGGGGTGAAGCTGGGTGAACGCCTTGACCTGCAGCTCGTAGATCAGCCCGCCGCGTTGGAAACGGGGCGGTTCGTGCGGCACCTCGCGCGGCTGGGCGGGCACGATCGCTTTGGGCACCAGCGCGGCGGTGTCCTCGCCGTGGACCGCGAGGCGCGGATCCCACGCGAAGCGGCGGTCGAATTCGAGCGTGTAAGGATCGGCGAGGAGTTTGGCGGGATCGAAGAACAGGTTCTGGTCGGGAGCCCACTCACCGTCGGCGCGGTAGCCGTAGCGGGCGCCGGCGAGGTCGCCGGGCAGGTCGATGGTCCAGTCTTCGCCGCTGCGGCTCATCGGCGTGCGGTGTTCGGTGCCGCCGTCGAACAGGCACAGCGTGACGGCGCTGGCGGCCGGCGCGCGGACGCTGAAGCGGGTTGCGTCGGGGAGATGTTCGACCGGCACTTAGTTCCTCCTCGGCACGGGGAGGTAACAGTGCGAAGCGCTGACAGTGGGGGTTGCCCTACGGCACGCGGCCCGCAATCTGTGCCGAAGGAGAGCCCCCTTCACCACGCTTCGCGCGCTGCTCCTCCCCGCGATCGGGGAGGATTTCACGTTACGACGTCCGGCTTGGTCCTTCCCGTATGACGTGCAATCCCGGCGATGTCCTCCGCCGCAGTGATGATATCCGCCAGCATGTCCGGGGTTTCGGCCGCAAGATTGCCGCCGACAGGCTCGAAGCGCTCCAGATAGACCCGGATCGTCGCGCCTTCGGTGCCGGTGCCCGAAAGCCGGAACGCCACGCGCGAACCGCCCTCGAACAGCACGCGCAGGCCCTGATTGGCGCTGGTCGAATGATCGACCGGGTCGGTGTACGCAAAGCTGTCCGCGGTCGCGACCGTCAAAGGCCCGAAGCGCTTTCCAGGCAGCGCGCCGAGCGCGCCGGTGAGTTCGCTCATCAGCGCGTCGGCCTTGGCGCTCTCGACGGCTTCGTAGTCGTGGCGCGCGTAGTAGTTGCGCCCGTATTTGGCCCAGTGCTCCTTCGCCAGCTCGGCGACCGGCATTTTCCGAATCGCGAGAATGTTGAGCCAAAGCAGCACGGCCCACAGCCCGTCCTTCTCGCGCACATGGTCAGACCCGGTGCCCGCGCTTTCCTCGCCGCAGATCGTGGCCATGCCGGCGTCGAGCAGGTTGCCGAAGAATTTCCAGCCGGTCGGCGTCTCGTAATAGGGCAGGCCGAGCGCTTCGGCCACGCGATCAGCGGCGGCGCTGGTCGGCATCGAGCGCGCGATGCCCTTGAGACCCGCCTTGTAGCCGGGCGCGAGCGTCGCGTTCGCCGCCAGCATCGCCAGCGAGTCCGAGGGCGTGACGAAGATACCGCGCCCAAGGATAAGGTTGCGATCCCCGTCGCCATCGGACGCTGCTCCAAAGTCGGGCGAGGCTGCGCCGAACATCGCGTCGAACAATGCGTGTGCGTGGACCATGTTCGGGTCCGGATGATGGCCGCCAAAGTCCTCGAGCGGCGTGCCGTTCTTGACCGTGCCCTTGGCGAAGCCGAGACGGTTTTCCAGGATCTCGTGCGCATAAGGTCCGGTGACCGCGTTCATCGCGTCGAACGTCATGGTGAAGCCCGCCGCGACGTTGGCGCGGATCGCGGCGAAATCGAACAGCGTCTCCATCAGCGCGGCATAGTCGGCGACGGAATCGATGACGTGGACCGTCAACCCCGCGACATCGGTCTTGCCGATCGTATCCAGATCGATGTCGGGCGTGTCGACGATCCTGTACTGGTCGATCGTCAGCGTGCGCGCGTAGGCGGCCTCGGTCACGGCCTCGGGCGCTGGGCCGCCGTTGGCAATATTGTACTTGATGCCGAAGTCTTCGTCGGGGCCGCCTGGGTTGTGGCTTGCCGAGAGGATCAGGCCGCCGCTCGCGCCGTACTTGCGGATCACGTGGCTCGCCGCGGGTGTCGATAGGATGCCGCCCTGGCCGACCAGCACTTTGGCATAGCCGTTCGCCGCTGCCATGCGGATCGCGATCTGGATCACAGTGCGGTTGAGATAACGCCCGTCGCCGCCTATCACGAGGATGCTGTTCGCAGGCGCTCCGGCGGTATCGAACACCGACTGGATGAAGTTCTCCGCATAGCCCGGCTGGGCGAACACTTTGACCTTCTTGCGCAGGCCCGACGTTCCCGGCTTCTGTCCGGCGAACGGCGTGGTCTCAACGACGGTAACGGCGGCGCTCATCGTGTCTCCTCGATCAAACGGGCATAGAGCGCGGCATAAGCCTTGCCGCTGGCCCCCCAGCTGAAGTCGCATGCCATGCCGTTCTTCTGGATGATGCGCCAGACCTCGGGCTGGCGATAGAGCGAGGCGGCGCGGCTGATCGCAGAGGCGAGCGTTTCGTGCGTCACGCCATCGAACTGCACACCCGTCGCGACGCCTGCCTGGACTGCGGCCGGGTTGGCGTCGATCACCGTGTCGGCGAGGCCGCCGGTGCGCGCCACCACCGGCACGCAGCCATAGGCGAGGCCGTAAAGCTGAGTCAGCCCGCACGGTTCGAACCGCGAGGGGATCAGGATCGCATCGCCGCCGCCCTGCATGCGGTGCGAGAGTGCCTCGTCGTAGCCGATGCGAACGCCGATGCGCCCCGGATGGCGCGCGGCGGCGGCGTGGAAAGCGCTTTCCATCCACGCGTCGCCCGAGCCGAGCAGCGCGAGCCGGCCGCCGATCCCGGCGATGTGGTCGGTCAGCCCGGCGAGGACGTCCATGCCCTTCTGCCAGGTGAGCCGGGTGATCGCGATGAATAACGGGCCGTCGTCCTGATCGAGCCCGAATTCGGCCTCCAAAGCGCGCTTGTTGGCGGTGCGCCGGTTCAGGTGGCGGTGGCCGTAGCTTGCAGCCAGCGCGGGGTCGGCGGCGGGACTCCACTGCGCGGCATCGATGCCGTTGAGGATGCCGTGGACGCGGTCGGCGCGGCCTTCGATCAGGCCCTCGAAACCCATGCCGAACTCGGGACGGCGGATTTCCTCGGCGTATGTCGGGGAGACAGTCGTGATCGCGTCAGCGCTTACAAGGCCGGCTTTGAGGAAGCTGACGCGGCCGTAGAACTCGACACCGTCGATGGCCCAGGCATAGTCCGGCAAGCCCAGCGCGGGCAGGATCGCGCGGTCGAACCCGCCGACGAACGCCATGTTGTGGACGGTGATCACCGAGGGCACGCGCGGTGCATCGGGCAGGGGGGCATAGCGCAAGTACGCGGGCGCCATGCCGGCCTGCCAGTCGTGCGCGTGGACGAGGTCGAAGCGCCGGCCTTTGACTGCCCCGCCTGCGATATCAGCCGCGACGCGGCCAAGTGCGGCGAAGCGGCGCCAGTTGTCGGGCCACTCTCGGCCAGCGGCATCGGTGTAAGGCCCGCCCTCGCGGCGATAGAGCCCGGGTGCGTCGATTACGATCAGCGGGTGGCCATCGAGCTTGGCAGTGAGCAGGCGGGCGGGTTCGCCGAGCAACGCGCCATAGCCGTGGATGCGCCGGGCTTTTCCGATCGCCGCCATCACCGCGGGGTAGCCGGGGAGCAGGGTGGTCATCTCGACACCGTGCGGCGCGAGTGCGGATGGCAGCGCGCCTGCAACATCTGCGAGGCCGCCGGTCTTGACGAGTGGGACGGCTTCGGAGGCTACGGAAAGGACGCGGATGGAGGGCATCAGGTGTGCATCCGTTCCGTGGGCGTACCGCCACCGTCGTGCTCAACCCGTTTCAGCATCCATGGTGCGTTCGGGCGAGGGCCGCGCGAGAGGAGGAATGGACCCTGAAACGAGTTCAGGGTGACGAAGGTGAGTGTACGGTAGGTCTGTGGTCCGCCCCCGGGCCCTCCCGCAAGCGGGAGTCGAACGCGCCGCACCCGGCCCAATCTCACAGGTCCAGCTTCGCAATCATCTGCTTGGTG
>CAJCHR010000350.1 GCA_903970225.1 Actinobacteria bacterium 21-64-8
ATCGACGCCTGCCTCGGGCGCCGATCACGCGCAGCTCAAGAAGGCGGGACAGCAGTTCGAGGCGCTGCTGATGCGCCAGATGCTCGCCGAGGCGCGCAAGACGCACTTCGACAACGACCTGTTCTCGAGCGAGGGCGTCAACACCTTCCGCGAGATGATGGACTCGCGCTTCGCCGACGTTGCGTCGCAAAGTGGTACGCTGGGCCTGGGCAAGATGATCGAGGCGCAGGTCGTGCGGCTGCAAGGTATCCCGAAATGAGCGGCGATCTGCTCTCGATCGCGCGCAGCGGTGCGAACGCCGCGCGCGCCGCGCTCGACGTGACCGCGCAGAACATCGCGAACGCCTCCACGGACGGCTACGTACGCCGCTCTGTGCGTGTCGAAGACGTCACCGCGAGCAGCCTCGTCAGCAACCAGAGCAACGCCACGCTTTCTGGCGTGCGCGTGGTCGGCACGATCCGTAACGCCGACGCGATGCGCAGCGCTGAGGTCCGCCGCACCGGTGCCGACGCCGCGCGCGTGGGCGCCGAAGTCGATGCCTATACCGATGTCGAGAACGCGGTCGAGCAGACCGGGGTCTATGCCTCGATCAACACGTTGCAATCCGGACTGCAACAACTCGCCTCCGCCCCGACCGACAGCGCTCAGCGCGCAGTGGTGCTGCAAGACGCGCAGAATATGGCGCAAAGCTTCAACACCGCGGCGACGCAGTTGTCGAACGTCGGCAGCGGCTTGACCCAGCAGTCGACCAGCGGCGTTTCGCAGGTCAACACGATCGCCGGGCAGCTGACCAGGCTGAACCAACAGCTGGTGCGCACGTCGGCGAACGGCTCCGACCAGTCAGGCCTGCTCGATCAGCGCGACGCCTTGCTCCAACAGCTGTCGAGCCTGACCGATGTCACCGCAACGATCGCCAAAGACGGCAGCGTCGGCGTCCAGCTCGGCGGCATCGGCGGTCCATCGCTCGTCAGCGGGACCACAGCGACGCCGCTCAACCTCACCAGTGCGGCCAATGGCACGATTTCATTCGATGTCGGCGGCGCGGCGGCCTCGCTGTCCGGCGGATCGCTCGCGGGAAACCAGCTCGGACTCGCCAAAGTCGATGCGACACGGACTTCGCTCGACGCGGTCGCGAACAGCCTGATTTCCACTGCGAACGCCGCGCAAGCATCGGGCGCCGATCTAACCGGCGCGGCCGGTCAGCCGATGTTCTCTGGCATCGGCTCGGCAGGAATCACCGCCGCGCTGACTTCGCCGAGCCAGATCGCGACCGCAGCGGCAGGGTCCCCGGCAGCAAGTCGCGACAGCACGGCGATCGATGCGCTCAACGCCGCGCTGACCAGCGCCGACCCTGCCGCCGCGATGGACGCGCTGCTGAACAGCATCTCGAACACCGTCGCGGGCGCGAAGACCAGCCAGACCACACTGCAGACCATCGCCGATTCCGCAAAAGCCACCGCCCAGCAGGGCGCGGCGGTGTCGCTCGATCAGGAGGCGGTGAACCTCGTCCAGTTCCAGCAGGCGTATCAGGCTTCGGGCCGGGTGATGCAGGTCGCGCAGGACATCTTCAGCACGATGCTTGCGATCCATTGAGAGGCTGAGCGATGAGCACCACGATCAACGGCACCAGCGCCTTCTACGGCCGCAGCACGCAGCAGATGAGCACGCTGCTGGCGCAGGCGCAGACGATGCAGACGCAGATCTCGACCGGCGCCAAGCTGTCGAGCGCGTCCGACGATCCGCTCGCATCGGGGCAGCTGCGCACGTTGCAGCGCGCAGATTCGCTGGCTGCGGTTGGTACCGCGAATGCGGCGGCGGCAACCAACGATTTGAATGCCGTCGATACCACGCTGTCCTCGTTCACCGATCTGATCAACCAGGCCAAGCAGCTCGCCCAGCAAGCTGCCAGTGGCACGATATCGACCACCCAGCGGCAGGCTATCGGCGCGACGATGCTGCAGATCCACGATCAGATGGTCTCGCTCGCCAACACCAAGGATGCATCCGGCAACGCACTGTTCGGCGGCAGCACCAGCGGCGACGCCTACACGGTCAACGCCGCAGGTCAGGCAGTCTACGCTGGTAGCGGAAGCCCGCAGACGTTGGATATCGGCGAGGGCAAAACCGTCACCCGCTCGATTACGGGCCCCGATTTCCTGAACTTCAGCGCGGCCGGCACGCCGACCGACTTGCTGACCCAAGTGCAGACGCTGGGGCAAGCCCTGTCGAGCGGCGCGGCCAGCGGCGCGGCGCAGGCGCAGAGCGCGCTGAGCACCTTCGACACCGCCTCCGACACCGTCAACACGCAAGCGGCCATCATCGGCGCGCGGCTGAACTGGATCGACACCGCCGGGGCGCAGCACACCGCGATCGGCGATCAGCGCACCACCAGCGAGACCGCGCTCGGCAGCACCGATCTGCCCACGACGATCGCAAACCTGCAGGCGACGATGACCGTGCTGCAGACGAGCCAGGCCAGCTTCGCCAAGCTCGCCTCGCTGAGCCTGTTCGACAAGATTTCCTGATTTCCTCCCTCCGGAAGGCCGCCCAGCATGTTCGCCGCGATCGGTATCGTCATTCTTCTCGTCATGGTGTTCGGCGGCTTCGCCATCACCGGCGGCGCGCTCGGCCCGGTGATGGAGGCGATCCCGCACGAGATGCTGATCATCGGCGGCGCCGCGATCGGTGCGCTTGTGACCGGCAACTCGATGCACGAGCTCAAGGGCCTTGGCGGCGGGCTGGCGAAGGTCATCAAGGGCCCGAAGCATAACAAGCAGGATCACATCGACGCGATCGCCGTCACGACCAAGCTCATGCGCCTGCTGCGCACGGATGGCGCGATCGCGCTCGAAAGCCACGTTCAGGACCCGCAGGCCTCCGCGATCTTCGCCGAATACCCGCGGTTGCTCGCCAACAAGCCGCTGATCGCGCTGATCGCCGATACGCTGACTCTGATCGTCGTCTCTTCGGGCACATTGGAAGTGCATGCGGTCGAGGAGGTCATGGACAACGCGATGAAGACGCACTTCCACGACATGACAGAGCCGCAGCACACGCTGCAGGGCCTCGCGGACTCGCTCCCTGCATTGGGCATCGTCGCGGCGGTGCTCGGGATCGTGAAGACGATGGGGTCGATCGACAAGCCGCCGGCGATCCTGGGCGGGATGATCGGATCGGCGCTGGTCGGCACGTTCATGGGCGTGCTTCTGGCGTACGGTATCGTCGCGCCGCTCGCCGGGCGCCTCAAGCAGGTGCTCGAACAGGACGAGCAGATCTTCCACGCGGTCAAGGAGGTGATCACCTCCTCACTCCATGGCTGGCCGCAGCCGATGGTGGTCGAGCGTGCGCGCTCGGGCCTGGGTCACTCGTTCCGGCCCGGCCTGTCCGAGATGCTCGACGCACTGCGCGGTCGCTGATCGGTGGCTTCGAAAGCGCAGCCCAAAGGCAAAGGGCCCCTGCCCGCGCCGATCATCGTCAAGAAGATCACGATGGTCGCCGCGGGGCATCACGGCGGCGCCTGGAAGGTCGCGTATGCCGACTTCGTGACCGCGATGATGGCGTTCTTCCTGTTGCTGTGGCTGCTCGGCGCAACCAACGAAAAGCAGCGCAAGGGCATCGCCGACTACTTCAGCCCGACGCTGGTCAAGACCCGTCAGGAAAGCGCCGGCTCGGGCAAGGGGATCCTCGGCGGCGTTTCGCTGACCGAGGTCGACAACTATCCCAACCGCGCCGGACAAACCGGCGAAAAGACCATCACGATTCCGCGCGACACCGTCGGCGGGCCCAAATCGGGGGCGGCGGCGGTTTCGAAGCGCTATGATCACCTGCATCAGGCACTCGACAGGAAGCTGCAATCCAGCGCGCAATTGCGTGCGCTCGCCAAGCAGGTGAAGATGGTCGACACCACCGAGGGCGTGCGGATCGACATGGTCGACGACGCGCAGTTCTCGATGTTCCGCGTCGGCACCACGATCCTGACCCCCGATGCCGCCGACCTGCTCCACGCAATCGGCGACGTCGTGCGCGGCGACCCGGGCGGACTGGCGATCCGCGGCCACACCGATGCGCTGCCGTGGCGCGCGGGAATCGCTGGCAACAACTGGGCACTGTCCGCCGGCCGCGCCGAGGCCACGCGCGAGGCACTGATGAGCGACAATATCGGCGAGGACCGCTTCCGGCGCATAGAAGGCGTGGCCGACCGCGAATTGCTGGTACCGAGCGACCCTCACGATCCGAGGAACCGGCGGATATCGATCACCTTGATGCCCTGAATTCGCAGCGGGGCGGCCTCGCACAGCCCGCTTGCCCCCCACCGCCCCGCCGGGCAGTCTCCCACCAAACGATAATGGGAGAGCAGCACAATGGCATTCACCGGCCCACTCGAGGACCGCATCCTGATCCGCGAACTGTACGACCGCTACGGCGACGCAAGCTGGCGTAATGATCGCGAGGAATGGATCAGCTGCTTCACCCCGGACGGTTGCTGGACCAGCCACTTGTTCGACTGCAAGGGTCATGCCGAGCTGCGCGCCGAGTTCGAAAGGCTTTGGGCAGACTGGGCCGAAGTCGCGTTCCTCTGCCATATCGGCGCGATCGAGATCGACGGCGATACCGCGATCTGCCGAAGCTATGCCCGCGAGGTGGTGCTGACCAAGGCCGGTACGATCTTCAAGCTGGCCGGGACTTACGCCGATACGCTGCGCCGCGAGAACGATGAGTGGTTGTTTGCGAGACGGGACTACAAGCTGACCATCGCCGAAATGCCCTAGATCGTCTTTTCCGCCCCGTCTGCGACGCTCGAAATCACCACTGCGGCCGTTCCTGATACGCTGCGCGCCGGTCGCTCAGGATCTTCTGCCGCTCCTCGGGCGTCACCGTCGCCACGCCCGCGGGCAGCGTCTTCAAGACATCCTTCAGCTTGACCTTCTGAACCTCGGGGATCGGATCGGTGTCGCAGCCCATCCAGCGGCCCTGGATCAGCCCGCGCGGGTAGCCGGCGGTGTCCATCCAGTTCCTGACCCCGGGATCCCTGGCCGAGATCACGATCCGCAGTTTGCCATCCGCATCGGGCGCGGCCTGTGCCGCATTGAGGCTCGAATGGTTGTTGATCCAGTCGGTGGTCTCGTAGATGTCATTGGTCAGGATCAGCGAACGATAGCGGCAGGTCCTGGGCACCGGTGAGGTGATGATCAGCGCCTCGTCATCGGCGAGATCATAAGGTCCTTCGTAGTAAAACTGCCCCTGAAGCGTGCCCGCGATGGTGAGCACCTTGAGCTTGTTGGTCCAGCCTTCCTCGCGCAGCTTCTCGACATGATCGACAAACATCAGGCTGATGAAGTCGATCGCCTTCGGCAGCGCGCGCAGCTTCGTCTCCAGCGCCTCAGCGCTTGGTCGCGGCCGTCCGACCGGCCTGTCGGCGCGTTCGATCGCCAGCGTCGGCTCCTCCTCGTTCCCCCAGTCCGAGCTCACCAGCCGCACCATCAAACGGGTCGCGGCTGGATTCAGCTCCCACCAGTCGCCAGCGTATCCAGAGGGTTTCTTGGCGCTCAGCAGCACATCGTACCGCCCATCCTTGTCGGCGTGCAGCGTGGACAGGTCGAGCACCTGACGCGCATTGATGCCGGGCACGATTTGCGTGATCACCGCCAGATTGAGCGTGCCGCGCTTACCTCGAATGCGGTAGCTCGCCCCCGGCGTCAGGATCGCCGCGCGGTAGATCGTATCGGCATTGGGCTGGCCGACGTTCAGCACTTGCCCGATCGAAGGAAGGAACACCGGCGCATCGCCATCGGCGCCGATCGTCTCGAGCGTGCTCGACGCCACCGCTTCCAGCGCGAGCCGGGCGACTTCCTGCCGGACTTGCGGATCGGCTTGCATCGCGGGTGGCAGTTTCGCCAGCATCCGCTCGGGCAGCTTTCGCAGGCTGTCGACGAGCGCATCCCACCCCGGCACTTGCGAGGCCGCGGGCGCGGCCGTGCTCGTCGGCTGCGCGCGTGCGATCAACGGCAGCGCCGCCAACGCGACGGCGGCAAGTCCAAGGTTACGAATTTTGCGGATCGCCATGGTTTTCCCTCTCCTTTTCACAGGTTGGGAAAAGCGTGGCGAGCGGGGACCAAGGGGTCAACCAAATCGGTTGAGATTATGGCCCAGCCTAACGTTGGGAGACCCGTTATCGAAGGTAAGATCCCGGTCGTCAGGTGGGACCGGTCAGGGCCACGACGAGCGCCTTGACCTTTTTCTGTCGCCATTGCGGCGGCGGTGCGACC
>CAJCHR010000351.1 GCA_903970225.1 Actinobacteria bacterium 21-64-8
TCTGTCCCCGAGACCGGCCGGACCGCTCCGGACGCGGATCGCGGCGGTCGAATGGACGTGATCGGCACGGGACATCGGATTTGCGATAGGCATCTTTCAAGCGCACGAACCGCCTTAGCTGTTTCCCAAAACGATGGGCGATCGTGGACGACGGCCGCTGATTAGAAGCGGATGAACGCTTCCACGGTCTTCGCGAACGTCTCCGGCTGGTCGTACATGATGAAGTGGCGCGAGTTGTCCACCCGCACTAGCTTGACGTTCGGCATATCCTTGTAAGCGTTAGCGGTGATGCTGTCCGCCATCGCTTGCGTCGGCTTGGTGCCGCCCGGAAAGACTAGCGTGGGGTCGAAGGCATAGAGTACCAGCGTCGGCGTGCTGATCGTCGCCAGAGCGGGCCGCAGGTCAGTCTGAAAGTCTGCAAATGTGGCCTCGGCCACAACCTTCGGATCGCTCGCCAAACCATCGGCCACGATGCGCTCACGGCCTTGCGGGGTCAGCGCCAGTGTCTCGGCGGTGCGTTTCTCCATAGCGGCGCGTTGCTCGAGAGTCTGCGTCAACATACCGTCGCGCATCGTTCGGGCAGCTGTGGTGGTGCTGGCTACGGTCGCCTGCCGCCCGAACATCAGGCCGATGAAGGGCAAAGCATCGACCACAACAAGTTTGGATAGGTCCTCAGGGTATTTCTGCGCCAGCATAAGGCCCATCAGACCGCCCAGGGAGTGCCCGACCACGACGGGGTGCATATGCCGGGTTGCGATGTATTCGTGAAGCTGATCGACAATCGCCGGGAGCAAGTCCCCGGGTGTAGCGTTCACGCCTGCGGGTTGATCGCCGAACCCGTTTACCTGCACAAGGTGAAGGTGATAATCTCCCTTCAGTCTGGCTCCCTCTGTATCCCATACGGCTCGGCTGCTGGTCAGGCCGGGAAGAAGGATTACGTCCGGCCCGTTACGCGGTCCCTGGTCTACCACCGTGAAGCGGGTAGGTCCTGCCTGTGATTGGGCGGCAATTGAAGATGCCGCGCACAAAGCCGCGACGAGCAGTCCAATCTTCGTTTCCACGCGGTACCGTTTATCGTACATCCTGCCCACCCTGGAGGTTGTTTTCGCGATAGCACAACTTACCCGCTACCAATTCCCCACATCAACAGGAACGTACCCGTTCTGCGCCGTACTTCTTCAGATCCCGCTCCTGATGTCTTTTCCGAAACTCTCCAACCCTAGAAACAGAAATGGCGATACAGGAAGCGACCCGAACGGCCGGGCACACGCCCGCAGGCCGAACAATCGAACGGCAAAAATTGCGGCGATAGGCGATCGTCTGCTTGCCGCGGCGCCTTGGGTGCTCTCGTTGGGCCCGTCGGCACTCGATCCCGGCACAGCTAACCGTCACGCTTGAAACGTGGAACGAAAGGTCGGAGCAAAACGAGCTCTGAGGCCGGAACCGACATGGGCATCCGCTTCTATTCCCGACCAACATCGGAGTTGCGCGATCAGGCGCTGTTCGACGTTGCGATCGATAGCAAAGAGCGCGGCTGCGACGTCGTCCGTCTCGAGATCGGGGATGTGCGAGACCGTGCACCCTGCTTTTCCCGACCACCGATCCCGATGTTGCGCGGCGCTCTTGACGCACTAGGCTGAATGCCTGCGATCAATGTCGGGAACGAAGGAATAGCTAGCGGTGCGGGATGCGACGGGTACGCTAGATGTAGCTCTGGGTCATGCGAGGGGCCTTCTCAACCGTGACCCGACGCTCGCCGTCGAACAGGCACGCGAGATACTGAACGCGGTTCCCGGCCATGTCGAGACGCTGCTCCTGCTCGCCGAAGCGCTTGCACGCACCGATCGCGAAGACGAGGCGATCGGCGTTGCGGCAGAGGCCTGCAGACGGGATCCGCGCTCGCCGCATGCCGCGCGCTTGATCGGCGATCTCCTCTATGGCCGCGGCCGTTTCGTCGAGGCCGACGAGGCCTATCGGCGCCACATTGCCGTCGCAGTGAACCATCCGCGGCTTCGAAAGGCGGCGCTGTCGCTTTCGGGCAACGACCTGCCGGCTGCGGAGGCGCTGTTGCGCGCGCATCTCGGCGACCATCCGACCGACGTCGCCGCGATGCGGATGCTGGCCGAACTCGAAGGCCGCCTCGCGCACAATCGCGAGGCCGAGGCGCTGCTCCGCCGCGCGCTCGCGCGCGCACCCGGCTTTCTGATGGCGCGCTACAATCTCGCGATCGTGCTCAATCGCCAGCATCGCCCCGCCGAGGCGCTCATCGAGATCGATCGCCTGCTCGAGATCGAGCCCGACAATCCCTCGTTCCGCAACCTTTCGGGCGCCGCCCGCGGCGCGATCAGCGCGCACGGCGACGCGCTCGCCGAATTCGAGAAGGCCCTGCGCGGGCGCCCCGACAACGCAGCGATGTGGATGAGCTACGGCCATACGCTCAAGACGCTCGGGCGGCGTGACGACGGCATCGCCGCCTATCGCCGCAGCATCGCGTTGCGCCCCGCGATGGGCGAGGCGTGGTGGAGCCTGGCCAATCTCAAGGCCACAACATTCGGCGCGGACGACATTGCGGCGATGCGGACGGCACTGGCGGACGACCGGACCACGCTCGGCTTCGACGATCGCTTCCATCTCCACTTCGCGCTTGGCAAGGCGCTCGAGGATGCGGGGGACTATGCGGCGAGTTTCCGCCATTATGGGCAGGGCAACCGGCTGCGGCGCGAGCGCGTCGATTATGATGCCGACGAGACGCACGATCAGGTCGTCCGTAGCGAGGCGCTGTTCACCGCGGACTTCTTCGCTGCGCGCGCCGGTCAGGGTTGCCTCGCGCCAGATCCGATCTTCGTGCTCGGCATGCCGCGATCCGGCTCGACGCTG
>CAJCHR010000352.1 GCA_903970225.1 Actinobacteria bacterium 21-64-8
CCGTGCAAGGTGACACTTCATGCGGCCGCGTGTTGACACTGTTGACAGAGTACAGGGAAGAAACTGTCACCTTGCTGCGGATGTGTCACCTTGCAGCTTGAAAATGAGGACGGCTCGCGCGCGATCAAGGTGTTCAACATCGGGGCGGCAAGGAGGCGTTCGGTTCCATTCCGTATCGAATACCTCGTGGCCTCACCTGTAGGAAAATGCTTTTTGCGCTGTCCGCAAGCGCCCAATAGCGGACATCAGGAGTCTGGCTTATGATGGCTTGAACGGCACGGAAAAATCTTATGGCGGTCCCGCGATCATTCGCCGATTTAGTAGCCGCGACAGCACGGCAAAAACTCGCAGCGGCGAGCGCGCGGCAAAATCCAGATGTCACGGCGGAAAAACCGCGTGAGGCGATTTTTGACGCCCTTCAAATGGTGGGTGACGCAATCGCCGCAGACGGTTTTTTGTTCACGCGCTCCGGACCAAAGTTCTCCCGAAAGTCTGGCGACCTAACCTTTGAGATTACTGTCCAGTCTGACCGCAACAACGTGGCTCAACAAAGGGCCGCGATATGGGTGCATGTCGGCGTTTATTCGAAGTCTCTAACCGCTTGGCGAAAAAATCATCCGAGCGACTGGATACGGCCAAAAGCATCATTCCCGATACCGGTTTATGGAAATCAGCTAGGCTATTTGTGTGATCCTGCCGGTTGGGTAGAATGGGACTTCGCGGATAAGGCAAAGCGACGTTCGGTAGCCGACGATCTCATCACTTCGATACGAACTGGCGCGTATCCGCTCTTTGCAACATTTCACGGTGCGATCGAAGGCGTAGCGGCACTATCCGATCATGACTGGCCTCCGCCAGAGGGCATTTTAAGCTATCTCTTATCACTTGGGCGCGCGCCTCTAGCGACCGATTCGTTGCGAAGTTATCTCGACAAGCGGCCAAAGTTTCGGCGCGACTTTGAGAAATTTTATGCGCAATTTTCAGACATCGGCCTTCCGCCCTACCGAACTGCCATACCGCATGACCTTGCCGCCTTTGCGGTAGCCACCGGTTTGACATCGAACGGCAGCTAACCACCAAAACCCGCTATTCACCGAAGCCGGCGGTAAGCCCTCAAGCCCGCGCCTCTGCGACGCCCGCGCTGTTGTGGCGCAGCGCTTTCAGCACTGTCTCGACGATCTGCGGCGCGTTCAGCCCGGCCGTGTCGTACTGCTTCTCCGGCCCGTCCTGGTCCTGGAACACGTCGGGCAGACGCATCGTGCGGATCTTGAGGCCGGTGTCGGTCAGGCCCTCGTCGCTGGCGAGGGTCAGGACGTGGGCGCCCAGGCCCCCGATCGCGCCTTCCTCGACCGTCACGATCACGTCGTGAGTCGCCATCAGGCGGCGGATCAGGTCGGTGTCGAGCGGCTTGGCGAAGCGCAGGTCCGCGACCGTCGTCGAGAGCCCCTTGGCGTCGAGCTGGTCGGCGGCCTTCAGCGCTTCGGCAAGGCGCGTGCCGAGCGAGAGCAGCGCGACCTTGCTGCCTTGGCGGACGATGCGGCCCTTGCCGATCTCGAGCCGCTCGGGAGTCGCGGGCAGCGCCACGCCGGTGCCGTTGCCGCGCGGATAGCGGAATGCGATCGGGCCGCTGTCATGCAGCGCCGCGGTGTGCACCATGTTGACCAGTTCGGCTTCGTCCGCCGCGGCCATCACCACGAAGTTGGGCAGCGTCGCGAGATACGTGACATCGAACGAGCCCGCGTGAGTCGCGCCGTCCGCGCCGACCAGACCAGCACGGTCGATCGCGAAGCGCACCGGCAGATTCTGGATCGCGACGTCGTGGACCACCTGGTCATAAGCGCGCTGCAGGAAGGTCGAGTAGATCGCGCAGAACGGGCGCATGCCTTGCGCGGCGAGGCCGGCGGCGAACGTCACCGCGTGCTGCTCGGCGATGCCGACGTCGAAACTGCGCGCGGGAAACGCCTTGCCGAATTTGTCGAGCCCGGTGCCCGAGGGCATCGCGGCGGTGATCGCGCACACCGTGGAGTCGCGAGTCGCTTCGGCGATCAGCGCTTCGGCGAACACGTTGGTATAGCTCGGGGGCCCTGCCGGAGCCTTGGCCTGCTCGCCGGTGATCACGTCGAACTTCTGCACCGCATGAAGCTTGTCCGCCGCCGCTTCGGCGCGGGCGTAGCCCTTGCCCTTTTGAGTCACGACATGGATCAGGCACGGCCCATCGGCCATGTCGCGCACGTTCTCTAGCACCGGGACCAACTGGTCGAGATTGTGCCCGTCGATCGGGCCGACGTAATAGAAGCCCAGCTCCTCGAACAGCGTGCCCCCCATCGCGAGGCCGCGCGCATATTCGTCGGTCAGCTTGGCGGCGCGGTGAAGCGGCCCGGGCAGCCGGCGCGAAACCTTGCGCGCGAGATCGCGGATGCCCAGGAACGGCTCGGACGAAACCAGCCGCGCCAGATAGGCCGAGAGCCCGCCCACCGGCGGCGCGATCGACATGTCGTTGTCGTTGAGGATCACGACCAGCCGGTTGCCCGCCGCGCGCGCGTTGTTCATCGCCTCATAGGCCATGCCCGCGCTCATCGACCCGTCGCCGATCACCGCGATTCCGCGACCGGGCTTGCCCGAAAGCTTGTTGGCGACCGCAAAGCCCAGCGCCGCCGAGATCGACGTAGAGCTGTGCGCCGCGCCGAACGGGTCGTATTCGCTCTCGCTGCGCTTGGTGAAGCCCGAAAGGCCGCCGCCCTGGCGCAGCGTGCGAATCCGGTCACGCCGGCCAGTGATGATCTTGTGCGGGTAGGCTTGATGGCCGACGTCCCAGATCAACCGGTCATCGGGGGTGTTGAACACGTAATGCAACGCGACGGTCAGCTCGACCACCCCGAGGCCCGAGCCGAGGTGGCCGCCGGTCTGCCCGACGGCGGAAATCGTCTCGATCCGCAGCTCATCGGCGAGCTGTGTCAGCTGGTCGGGTGAAAGCTTGCGAAGGTCTTCGGGCGTGCGGACTGTGTCGAGCAGCGGCGTTGCCGGATTGGCTGTCATAAAGGGGGCCTTACACCCGCGAAATGCTGGTGTCGATTGACACCGGACTGCAATAGACCATCGTTTGCGATGATTTTCACAGGAGTGTGGTTTGACCGATCTGGCACATGCCAATCCGCTGAGCTTCGTGCTCACCGCCGACCGCGACCGCGCCAAGGCCTTCTATGCGGGCTCGCTGGGGCTGCCGATTCTCTCCGAGGACGATTTCGCGGTGACTTTCGGCCTTGCGGGCGAGGCGACGATGCGGCTGACTCTGCTGCCTGACCACAAGGCGCTCGACAGCACCGTGCTCGGCTGGTCGGTGCCCGACATTGCCGAGGCGGTCCTGGCGCTGAAGGCGAAGGGCGTGACGTTCAAGGTCTATGAGGGCTTCGGGCAGGACGAGAACGCGATCTGGACCTCGCCGGCGGGCGGCGCGAAAGTGGCTTGGTTCGGTGATCCTGACGGAAATGTGCTGAGTTTGACGCAGTTTGGGTGAGGCTGGAGCCTGAAAGCCCTCCCTTTCAGGGGAGGGCAGGAATTGTCAGAGCTTCCCGAATTTGCCCTCGTACCCGGCTACGTCGCCGCTTGCGAGAAACCGCGCCTGCCCGGTCCAGTTGTCGCGCACGATGCGACCCTGAAATGCGGGTGGGAGCGCCGCGTCGACTCGGGCGATGTCGGCATCGCTCCATGCTGCGATTTGGTCGTAGCGCGATACGCCCAGTCCATGCAGCGCGGCGACGAGCTTGGGGCCGACGCCTTTCAGCCTGCCGAGATCGTCGCCCGGCTCACTTTCAGACGCGGCTTCTTTCTCTTCCCACGCCTCTGCCTCGGCGTTTCCTGTCTGCTCGGCGGCGATAACTTCGCCAAGGCCGCCCATCGAGTCGACCGTGGTCGCAGGTACGATCGTCATCGCCACCGGCGAATCGATCAACGCCTGGTTGCGCTGCGCGGGGGCAACACCCTCGTCGAGCACGTCGGGGCGGTGGCTGCGCCGCGCTGTCGGCTTGGTCGCGCGGCCCAGCAGCCACGCCGCGAGCAGCAGCGCGATCATCAATACGATGGCGATAATCAGCCAGTTGGCCTCGATGATCTGACTCACAGCGAACTCCTCACAATCTCATGTTGGTGCGGTCCTGCGGAACAACAGCCGATCCTCCGGCCCGAAGCCGACGCGCCAGATGATCGCGCCATAAATTCCGAACATCGCCGCCACGCCGAAGCTCAGTTCCGCCCATTCCGGCAGGACGTGATGCGCGGCAAAGCCCACCAGCGCCGTCGGCACGCCCGCCCAGACCAGCGCCCAGCGCCAGTTTCGAACCGGCGCCCCGAGAATTCGCTCGAGCAGCCGCGCTTTCACAACCGAGCTGAACCCGAGCGCAAGCATCAACGCCGCGGCCACCGCCGCCGCCTCATAAAGCTGGCCGTAGCCCAGTTGGTGAACCAGCAGAATGCCCCCCAGCGTCAGCACCGCCTGCAGCGAAATCGTCGCGATCGACAGCGCCAGATTGCGCAGCCGCGCGACGTAGATCAGCGCCGCCTCGGCGACCACCGCAGTCGATCCCGCGACTTCGGCCGCGAGCAGGAACACCAGCGCGCCGGTACCGCCGACGAACTGCGGGCCGAAAATGCCCATGAGTCCCCGCCCCGGAATTCCGCCGACGAGCGCGATGCCGAGCTGCGCGGCGGTGATCCAGAAGCCGACCTGACAAAGCTGCCGCGCGATCGCGGGCAAGTCCTTGTCCTTGAGCTTCGAGGTGATCACCGGCCCGAGCACCGGCTCGAAGCTGGTCTTGAGCTTCTGCGGCAGGCTCGCGAACTGCTGCGCGACGTAATAGACGCCGACCGCGCGCGGCTCCGCGAACACGCCCAGAATGAGGATATCGATCCGCCGCGTGCCCCACTCGATCGCGTCGGCCAGCGCGAGCGGAATGCTGCGTACCGTCAGCCGGCCGATCTCCGAAAGCCGAGGCCGCCATCCCGCAGTGCTGCCGTAAGCGCGCCGGTAGGGCAGCCACGATGCCAGCGCCGCGGCATAGATCGACGCCAGATAGGCGATCGCCAGGCCGCTCTTGGGCACCACGAACACCATCAGCCCGGCGACGATCGAGAGCGTCCACGGTTCTATCACCGAGCGCGCCGAGACCGTGGCGCCGACGTTGAAGCGATAGGCCAGCGCCGCGAGCCAGATCTCGGTCAGTGACAGCGGCGGGATCGCCAGCACCATCAGCCGGTCGATCGGCGTGTAGTAATCGCCCGGAAACAAGGGTTGCGGGAACAGCCAGAGCACTGCCGCCACTGCGCTCGATAGGATAAATGCGAGGAGCGCGCCGTCACTGACGACGTTCGCCGGATGTGCGTCCGATTCGGCGAGGCGCTGCGCAAGTCCGCGCTTTTCGCCCAGCGAGCAGATCATCGCCGCCAGTTCGATCACCACCAGCGCCGAGGCGAAGCGGCCAAGCGCTGCGGGGCCATAGGCCGCAGCCCGCCCTCCGATCAAGAGGAACGGAAACCGCGCGGCGAGGCGCAGGAAGAAGCCGAACAGGTTGGTCCGCCCGCCCTTGGCAAGCGCCGCGATGTCTTCTTCGCGTTCGCCGGTCATGCGGCGCCTTCGCCCTCGTCCTTGAGCGGACGCGCGAGGATGTCGGCGACGACGGTCGCGGCCGGCGCGCTGCCTTCGAGCAGGCGCGAGACCGCCTCGACGATCGGCATGTCGATGCCGGACCGCAGCGCGATTTCGCGCAGAACGGGTGCAGTCGCCGCGCCCTCGGCG